>JAKUUO010000027.1 GCA_022448665.1 Candidatus Thalassarchaeum betae
AAAACAATGCAACAATACTGTTCAGTATCTGATGGCGGCTCCTATCGATTTCTACCAGACAGGTATGTAGAAGGGAGTTGCCCAGTCTGTTCCGCGCCGGATGCTAGGGGGGACCAATGTGATGTTTGTGGTGCTACCTATGAAGCACACGATCTAGTCAACCCTAGATCAAAAATCGACCCGGAATCGGTTATCGAGATCCGCGACACTGAACACCTTTTCTTCCGATTAGATTTGTTCCAGGATTCTTTGAATTCGCATTACCTTGAACGAATCGATGTCTGGAGGCCAAATGTTCGTGCGATGACCAAGAATTGGTTGGATATGGGACTCAAGCCCCGTGCTGTGACGAGAGATATCCAGTGGGGAATTGATCTACCACTTTCCGGCTCTAATTGGGACTCAAAGAGGGTATACGTCTGGTTTGAAGCAGTCCAGGGCTACTACACCTGCGCGCGTATTTGGGCAGAAAGGCACGCCGATGGTGCTGGCCACCCTGATGGAATTGATGCTTGGAAGAATTGGTGGACCGTTTCTAAAGATGGGACGTCCCCCAAGCACTTGTATTTCATGGGCAAGGACAACATCCCTTTCCACACCATCATATGGCCTGCACTATTGATGGGGATTAACTCCGCCCGATCCGGTTCCCCGCCCTCCCATGCCCCCGAACCAGGTAATCTAGCTCTTGAGTCCAACGTCCCTGCCAATGAATACCTAATGCTGCAAGGGGGGCAATTCAGTAAGAGTAGGAGGCATGCCGTCTGGTTGCCATCATTCCTAGAGAGATTCGACCCTGATACCCTACGGTATTACCTATCAATCAACATGCCCGAAGGTCACGATACTGATTTCCGTTGGGATGAGTTCGTTGATCGGGTCAACAATGAACTGATAGCCACCTATGCAAACTTCGTACATCGTGTATTGACGCTTGCCCATAGGCTCCCCAATGATGGTGCGAACCCCCTAACTGAATTCGATCTGCCCGACGCGCATTCGGATACGTGGGATATCGTAGACAATCACCTAGGGGAGGCAATCAACTCATTGGAGCATCAAAGGTTCAAAGAAGCCCTACGCAGCATAATGAACATCGCTCAACTAGGGAACTCAATACTGCAGCAAGCAGCACCTTGGAAACATCTCGATGGCAACGATACGCCCGAAGCCCGGGACTCCCTCTCATCTCTCGCATTAGCGTGGAGGTTGTGTCGCGGTCTAGCAGTTGCTCTACGTCCGTTCATCCCGTTCCAATCAGACAGACTCTGGGGGATGCTTGGTGAGCTATCCGATATCGATTCGATACTGTTGGATGCTGCCTTTGACCCCGATTCGCCACTGCAATGGAATGAATCTGAGCCTGTTCCATTATTCGAAAAGTTGGACCTTGATACTATCATAACCACCGAGCAATCGTTGATCGACGATCGGGCCCATAGCAAGGACAATGGCCAAAGCGAACCCCCCGTTGATCCGGAGGCTGGTTATATCGAGTTCGAAGATTTCCTAAAAGTTGAGATGAAGACAGGCAGAATCCTCTCTGTTGATGACCATCCCGATGCAGACAAGCTCTATGTCATCACAATTGAAGATGGGCCTGAATCGACCAGAACAGTCTGTGCTGGACTGAAAGGAATTTATGAATCGTCTGATTTGGTTGGTAAGAATGTAGTGTACGTAGCCAATCTGAAACCACGTAAGCTCAGAGGCGTCCTCTCAGAGGGGATGTTACTGGCTGCTGATGATGGTGATGGAGGAGTGTCGATTTTGACGTTAGATGTCGAAATGCCGCCCGGCTCAATCGTCCGTTAGTTCGGGCATATCGAAAAAATCCCATTGCATACGAGCCAGTTCTGAATTCGACACCGCCTGACTGTATGCTAGTAGGGGTTCATGATTCAAGTTTAGGAACTGCTCCCCGAAACTGAATGGTAAAATAATCGATTTGGCTTGCTCTGTCCTTCCAGATAGTATCAGTGACACACACAAAGCCTCTGCAGTGGATAATCTTCCTGGCTTCCCCCATGATACCGGGTTCGCTGCTAGGACCAGTGGTAATGTACGTGGAATGAGGCTAGTATTCGTAGAAATCTCGCTCAATGATTCTTCGAGTTTCTTCCATGAACAATCAAGTGCTACTATTGATGCTCCCCGATCGATGAGTTTTCGATCATCAGGGCCCAGCAATGCACCTGAATTTGGGTCTAGTAGAAACCCTCTCTTAGGTGATTGTCTGACATCGTAGTGGAGAGTAGCATGCCCCCTCCTCTCGAGTGCTCTTGCAGTGCATTTCTTGGGATCATCTTGATCGAGATGTATCACATGCAGAGGGACATCAGTCATCAATAGCCCCTCTAGATAGGAATTCGTCCAAGGCATCGGCGATTGTGACTTTCCTATCGGTGCCGCGGATGAGAACCGCATCGGACTGGAATGTAGGCTCACCGTACAATTCGATACCCAGGACCTTCTCTATCTTGCTGAGCAAAGCGTCTGTTGGTCGGGAGCCATTCTCAACTTTCTGCACAGCGTTGAGCCTCTCATTCATTCGCATCGCAAATTGCCTCTGGTCCCACCCCCTAGCTTCTCGAGCATTACGAATTCTAATGTGGAAATCGGAAAATAATTCATTGGACTCGCCTTGCATGATGTTGACATGTGGTTTATGGATTGGTGTTGACGCGGTACGATGGCGAGAAGAGGAAATCTTCTCAAATGGTGACTCAAACAGAGGGAGTTGCATCTTCTCTATGCATCTGTTGCATGCATCGACCTTGACCTCGGAGGCTATGACCTGATGCGTCGAGACGTTGTCCGTGCCGCATAATTCACAGGTACCCATACGAGTCGATTCCATTCATCCAAAATGAGTCTTTGGTAACAATGGTCAAAAGTGAGTCTCATTAGTTCATGTCATGGCAACCGAAGTGGAGACCCCACCGACCGACCCGGAAGACGGCGACATCGCATCATTTCCTACACCTCGAAAATCCCTCGACAATCTGCAAGCAGAGCTGAAGGACCTTTCAGATACAGCCCAGCAGCTGCTTACCGAGAAATTGTTCCTAGAGAATGAGTGTGCTCAGTTGAAGAAACGTACTAATCGGTTGGACGAAGAACTCAGGAACCTCAGAACCCCTCCCTTCGTCATAGGTTACATACAAGACAGAGTGGGTGATAATGCGGTGGTTAGAAATTCGAATGGTACAGTATTCTTAGTGAGTGTGAACAGGCGTTTGGACGAAGACCTGCTACTCCCTGGTGCCAGAGTGGCTTTGAATCAAGACACCCTTTCAATTATCAAAGTGCTAGACGACTCCTGGGATCCCCTCGTATCAGGAGCAGAGATCATCGTAAAGCCACAAACAACATTTTCTGACATGGGTGGTGTGGATGAGCAAATCAAACAAATCAGGCAAGCCATCGAGTTGCCCTTCGAAAGACCTGAAGCATTCAGAAAATTCGGTATTGAACCTCCTAAGGGAGTACTGATTACTGGACCACCTGGAACCGGGAAGACCATGCTCGCCAAAGCTGTAGCCAATTCCACTAAAGTCACTTTTTTGGGGCTGGTCGGTTCTGAATTGGCTCAAAAGTACATTGGCGAAGGTGGGCGAATGGTACGAGAACTGTTTGATTTAGCGCGGAAGCGGGCTCCGGCCATCATTTTCATCGATGAAATTGATGCCATCGGCTCCAAGAGGTTGGATATGGCTACCTCAGGCGACAGAGAAGTACAGAGGACCCTCATGCAACTTCTGGCAGAGTTGGATGGTTTTGAGACTCTTGACGACGTCAAGGTCATAGCTGCCACTAACAGGCCCGAACTACTCGATGCGGCACTTCTCAGGCCTGGACGGTTCGATAGGATAATCGATATCAAACTACCCAATCCAGATGCCAGGGAGCGTATTTTCGAAGTCCACTGCAAGCACATGCCTCTGTCTGGTAGCGTGAGTTTTCGTAAACTGGCTATTTCAACCGAAGGATACAGTGGAGCTGAAATCAAATCTGTAGTCATTGAAGCAGGTATGCAAGCTATTTCTGACGGCAGGTCATCCTGCAATTACAATGACTTCTCAGACGCTATATCGTCGATTGACTGCATACGCAAGGAGTCTGAACACAACGGCCCCGATTCGCTATACAGATGATTAGCAATCCTCATCACTCGTAGCCCCGAGCAGCCACTGTGGACGGGCCGTTGATCGAGTGTGTGCCCAATTTCAGCGAGGGCAGAGATACCACAGTCATCGAAGCGATAACTGCGTCCATAGAAGCAGTAGAAGGGGTTTCAATCCTAGATGTTGACATGGGTCACGACTTCAATCGCACTGTAGTAACCATGGTAGGTGAGCCTGAGGCGGTTCTCGAGGCGGCAATTTCCTGCACATCCGTTGCTATTGAGCTAATCGACATGAGAAATCACACTGGTGAGCATGCACGAATGGGGGCTGTCGACGTTGTACCCTTCATCCCATTACGAGGAGCCTCGATGAATTCTTGCGTATCTCTTTCTGAAAGGTACGCCAAAGCCGTCTCGGACCGTTTCGACTTACCGGTATTCCTGTATGCTGAGTCCGCTAGGAGTGATCAGAGAGTCAGGCTCCCAGATATTCGGAGAGGGGAGTACGAAGGTTTCCGAGAGAAAATTTCCTTGCCTGATTGGGCTCCCGACTTCGGTCCCGCTGAGTTCAAACCGAAAATGGGTGCTACCGCGTCTGGAGCTCGCCACATTCTGATTGCCTACAATGTAAACCTCAACACTTCGGACAAGGCGAAGGCCAGTGCCATAGCAGGAATAATCAGAACCAGTGGTGTAATTGTACGAGATGGAAACGGTGACAAGGTGGTGGGTGTTGACGGTAAACCAGTCAGGAAGCCGGGTATGTTTCAATCCCTTCAAGCCGCGGGATGGATGTACAAGGAAGATACTGCCCAAGTATCGATGAACCTGTTGGATCACAACGTCACTGGCTTGCACACCGTTACTGATGCGATAAGGTCCGAGGCCAGTAAATTGGGCCTTGCTGCTGTAGCTGGTGAACTAGTAGGACTGGTACCGCTTGCTGCGATGATATCCGCGGGTAGGCACTATCACAATGAGCCAGACACTGCCGACGAAGATGGGTTGGTACAATCGGCAATCAACGGTCTTATGTTGGATGACTTGGGTGAGTTCGATGCCCTCAACAGCATCATAGAGTGGTCGCTCGACAGGAAATTTGGTGGTGATTGAATGAATGATGGTTATGAGGACGTTCTCGAAGCCATAGCATCAGATTCGCCGACTCCAGGAGGTGGCTCAGTAGCTGCTTTATCGCTTGCACATTCGTATGCATTGGCAACTATGGTGGTCCGCCTAACGCTCAAAAGCGATAAGTGGGCAGAAGGCCACTCTATTTCTGAAAAGCTACTGGTTCAATGCGAAACGGGAATGCCACGTGCGCAAGAGCTTGCAGTACTGGATGCGGAGTCGTTTGATGCCGTCATTCGTGCCTTCAGGATGCCTAGGGGCAGCGATGAAGAAGTATCTGCACGCGAGCAAGCTATCGCAAAGGGATACCTGGAGGCGGCTAATATTCCATTGAACACCGCCCAGGTGTCGCTGGAGCTCATGCGCTCTATGTTTCCGTTCGCCAGTGTATGCAACGCTAATGCCATCACTGATCTCGGAGCTGCTTGCTACATGGCTCATACAGCCATCGTGATTGCTATTCTCAACATTCGAATCAACATTGGGTTCATGTTTGAAGAGGATTCGGCACCTTACGAACAGATTGTTTCTTTAATCGAAAACGAAGCCGACGACTTAGTGTCACTTACCATGAATGTAATTAACAACAGGATGTGATTATCTGGGATTTGCTGAGGATGTTTGCATCGGCATTCCTGATGTGCTCCCTGTTGCTGTGTCTTTGGACGAAACCATCGATCATGCGCCCTCCCGACCAGTCGGTCTCTCATCGGAACAGAAGAGGCTTGCATTGAGGAACGCCCTGAGATACTTCCCTTCCGAGTGGCACTCCGAGCTGTCTACCGAGTTTTCCCACGAGTTAGAGACATTCGGCCATATTTACATGCACAGATTCAGGCCCCAATATCACATGCATGCCAGACCAATTGAAGAGTATCCGGCAGTAAACCAGCACTGTGCTGCAATTATGATGATGATTCAGAACAATCTCGACCCCCAAGTAGCTCAATACCCTCACGAATTAGTGACATACGGAGGAAACGGCTCGGTTTTCCAAAACTGGATCCAATACAGGCTTACGATGTCTTACCTCTCAGTCATGAACCAGAATCAGACCCTAGTGATGTATTCTGGCCACCCTCTCGGCCTATTCCCTTCAGATTCTAATTCACCCCGGGTGATAGTGACGAATGGTATGGTGATACCTAACCACTCATCCCAGGATGACTACGAGCAAATGAGTGCTATTGGCGTCACCCAATACGGCCAGATGACTGCTGGTTCGTACATGTACATAGGCCCGCAAGGCATAGTTCATGGTACAACAATCACCCTGCTCAATGCTGCTCGGAAATACCTCGGAATATCAGCTGAGCAGGGATTGGGGGGGGTCCTATTCGTCACTTCAGGACTGGGTGGGATGTCTGGTGCTCAGGCGAAAGCAGCAGTCATATCTGGAGCGGTTGCAATTATTGCTGAATGCAACGAATTCGCGGCTAAGAAAAGGCACCAACAGGGTTGGCTCTCCGAACTACATTATGATGTGCAAAACCTATTGGATCGTGCCGAGCAAGCTAAGTTGAATCAGGAAGCGGTTTCTCTCGGATATGTCGGAAACGTAGTGGAACTATGGGAGGCCCTCATAGATAGGGGGGTATGCCCTGAGTTGGGTAGCGACCAGACAAGCCTGCATAATCCCTGGTTAGGTGGCTATATGCCAGCAGGATTAACCTACGCCGACGGAATAAAGGCACTGAAAGATGACCCCGAGCGATTCAGGGACGAGGTCAAGTCTAGTCTAATCAGACATGTAAAAGCGATCAATACCTTGTCGGATATGGGGATGCATTTCTGGGACTACGGTAACGCATTCCTGCTCGAGGCTTCCAAAGCCGGTGCTGACGTGTTTGCTGAGGACGGTAGTTTCCGCTACCCATCTTATGTTGAGGACATCATGGGGCCGATATGCTTCGACTACGGCTTCGGACCATTTAGATGGGTCTGCACTTCGGGATCTCAGGAAGATCTAGATGTGACCGACCGATTGGCCTCTGAAGTCCTCCATGAACTGTGTGAGTCAGCCTCTAGTGGTAACAGACTTCAGTACATGGACAATATACGATGGATAGAGAATGCTCGTTTGCATGAACTGGTTGTAGGTAGCAAAGCCAGAATACTGTATGCGGATGAAAAGGGGAGGAGGGGGATAGCCTCAACATTCAACGAGGCGATCTCAACGGGGATGATATCCGCTCCGGTGGTCATAGGAAGGGACCATCACGACGTAGGAGGAACTGATAGCCCATACAGGGAGACTGCCAACATCAAGGACGGCTCGATGTTCACGGCTGATATGTCGGTCCACAACTTCGTTGGAGACTCCTTCAGAGGTGCTACGTGGGTCAGTCTGCACAATGGGGGGGGTGTCGGCTGGGGCGAGGCGATCAACGGTGGTTTCGGTATGGTGCTCGATGGCTCCGGGGATTGTGAAAAGCGAATCCATTCTGTGCTTTCATGGGATGTGAACAATGGAATCGCCCGAAGGGCATGGGCAAACAATCCGGGTTCTATCTCTTCTATCCGACTCGCCATGGATCGGATTGACGGTCTCTCAGTCACACTACCAAATGATGTCGATGAACGCATTTTGGGACAATATTTCGGCTAGCGCGATATTCTAATGCTAAGAGTCATGCGAAATACGATGGGCAAGCGTGTCATAGTGCTGGACGGCTCTTCACTGGAGATACGTGATGTGTTTGATGTCGGCTACAGCGGAGCAGAAGTGAAGATTGCCGAATCTGCACTGGAAGCCATGTCTGCCAGTAGGTCTGCAGTCATGAGGATACTGGAAAGTGACGAAGTGGTATACGGCATAAACACCGGATTCGGCGCATTATCCCGGGTCACCATTGAGCATGACCAGTTGGAAGAGCTGCAGTATAACCTCATTCGCAGCCATGCCTGTGGGGTTGGTGAAAGGATGGATCCGGAACATGTCCTGATGATGATGCTGATCCGTGCAAACACCTTGGCCAAAGGGCACTCAGGATGCCGGCCTGAAGTCACTGAACTACTGGTCGCGATGATTAACGCCAGAATCGTTCCTGTTGTGCCTCGTATAGGCTCACTTGGAGCGTCCGGAGATCTGGCACCATTGTCCCACATGGCTCTGGGCCTTATCGGAGAAGGCGAGTGTAACGTCCTCAATAATGAGTTATGGGAGCCTGAACCAGCCGCTACAGCACTGGAACAGGCCGGTCTGGCGCCGCTTGTTCTGCAGGCCAAAGAAGGGCTGTCTCTAATCAACGGTACCAGTCAGATGTGTGCGTATCTCACTATCTGCGTAACGAACCTCGATCATCTGGTATTGGCTGCAGATGCTTCCACTGCCTGCTCTGTAGAAGCGATATTCGGATCACATGCCCCATTCGACCAACGTGTCCACAATGCCAGACCGCAACGAGGACAATCCATCTCAGCTGCACGGATATCCAGTCTACTAAAAGGGTCGGAAATCAACGAGTCCCATGCTGATTGCGAAAGGGTCCAGGACGCATATTCATTCAGATGCTCTCCACAAGTGCATGGTCCGGTCATCGATCTGTTGTTAGAGACCAGACGGATGCTCGAAATTGAAATCAACAGCGCGACGGACAACCCCTTAATTTTCACTGACGGTTCGAATGACGAGGTTATCAGCGGGGGCAACTTCCACGGCCAAAATCTGTCTCTTGCTGCCGATGCATTGGCACTATCCTGCCATGAACTGGCATCAATTTCCGAGAGGCGAATCAACCAGATTATGGATCCTCAATGGAGCAAACAAAATGCCTTCCTTTCTAACAAAGAGGGACTTGAAAGCGGCTTAATGATTATTCAATATGTTGCTGCCGCATTGATCTCAGAGCTGCAGCTCCTTTCCAATCCGGTTACTACCAGCAATGTGCCGGTTAGCTTGGGGAAGGAGGACCATGTCTCTATGGGTGCTACCAGCACATTCAGGACTGTTCGCTCAACAGAACTACTGTCTCAGGTAATCGCGAATGAGATGATATGCTCCGCCGAAGCTCTTGGTAGGATTGATTATCGTGCAGGCATAGGCGTGACCCGTATTACCGATTGGATCAGGTCCTACATTCCGCCACTCACTTCTGATAGGGCTATGACCGCAGAGTGTGAGGGCCTATCATCGGCGTTACTGAACGGTGATTTATCATTAAATTTGGGTGATTAGATGCAAGAAAGGCTGCACATGCGCCACCATCCTGGAACCAACCCCCTGCCCTTTGAGGCGTCGGTAATAGACAAAACCGAAGATTCTCTAATTCTATCCAAATCGTTTTGCTACCCTCGAGGGGGCGGCCAACCGGGAGATGCGGGCATTTTCATCAATGATGGAAAAGAAAGCGGATTCTCTGAGACCCTCGGAGGTGAATTCATCCGCCACCCAGTCAACAATATTTCCGGCTTCTCGGTAGGGGATGAAGTTAGGTGCGAGATCGACATCGATAGACGGAACAGGCACGCTAAGATGCACACCGCTCAGCATGTCGTCTCTGCACTAGCCGATGACCTGTGGAGCGCTGAAACTGTTGGGAATCAGATTAGCACCGAATACACAAGAATCGACTTCTTGTTCCCGAACAGGGATGAATATGACTCGGATTCATTAACTGAAGCAGTCAATACAGTAATTGGCTCCGACACGAGTGTAAAGGTACACGAATGGTCCCGAGATTTTGTTAAGGACCATGAACATATGAGGCACACGAAATTCATGGACAGGATTCCTTCCTTCATCAACGAACTGAGGGTCGTTGAGATCGAAGGAATTGATCTCTGCCCATGTGCAGGCACCCATGTCGCCTCTACATCAGACATAGACCCAATTGTCATCACCAATGTGAAATCCAAGGGTGCTGGAAAATTTCGAATCACGTATCAATTTGAAAATGAAAATATCTAGATACTAAACTATTGGTGGGCTCGGCAGGAATTGAACCTGCGATCTTCGCCATGTCAAGGCGACGTCATAACCCCTAGACCACGAGCCCTAGAGCAATCCGCCCAGACGGAGGTCACAAATGAAGGATTCTCTGAAACAATCAACCAACAATTTTCGAAATCTTTCCATCGCACCCACGATTTGAACAGTTGCCTGCCATCCGAGTCCGCCCATTGCTCATGACGATCTCCCTAGCATTAGCGATATCGCAGTAGGTCTTGCACTTGAGGCAGAAGCCCATCACCTGCTTGCCCATGGATGTGGATTGGTGATTTCGTATTCAATGCATCTCTGAGGGTGGGTTCGAGCACGATATACTAATCTTTCACAATATCGTTGTACTGCGAGACTGTATCAAACAATTAGCTGAATATGGATTCTGATAAGTGCTCTTATCGGTCCAATGGTGCATTGAATTTTCGGGACATGCATGGTAAGTTTTCCTGATGTTGCAGTAATCGGATGAATACTTTCAATATTAGCGTTAATTTTACGACTAAAGAATAATAGAATTGAAACTAATTAATTCGATTTACAACTGACCCAGCTAGAATCGTAAACATGAATTGGTTCTCCGCTGGGGTGAGGCACCAGGCATCTACGGATTTCGAATTCAGGATGTTCAGATCTGCTCTACCTCCTTCCCCTATAGTGCCTGTTATTTCGGCATCGTCCAAGGTAGTTGAGGGGTTCCTTGTACAAGCAATCAGTGTAGCAAATGGATCGAGGTCCATTCGGCTGGTTGCTAGATTGGCTATGAACGGAATTGATGAAATCTCACAGTTTGGATTATAATCGGTAGCCAATGAGAATGCCCAGCCCCGTTCAACGCATTCCTGCAGAGGCAGATCGAGTGGATTGCCAAGGACGTATGGTGTCCCGGGGAGGAAAGTCTGCATCGTACCAGTGTCTGTGGCGGCCTGCCTTGAGGAGGCTGTAGACTTGGCGGCATGATCGCCACTGACGGCACCGAGTTCTGCAGCAAGAGCCAGTCCTCCAGAGTCCTCGAACTCGTCAACGTGCAATCGAGATGGTATGTTAAATTCTAAAGCTGCGCGCACAATGTCCTCGGTCTCCTCGTTGGTGAACCATCCCACTTCACAGAACACATCTGCCCAACGAGCTATCCCTTGCTCTGATACGGCTGGCAACTGAGTCGATAACAAATCGTCCATGTATTCGCTGCGAGAACGTTCCGGAGGAAAGTCATGCGCGCCCAACCAAGTCGGGAATATTTTGGCATCAGATGACTCATCCATGCGTTTCATGGCCTCTAGCATCCTCAATTCCGCTTCCAATTCTAGACCGTATCCGCTCTTGGTCTCAATAACTGTGGTCCCCGTCGAGATCATTTTATTGAGTCGTTTTAGTCCAATTCTACACATATCATCCAGAGTCATATTCCTAGTGCTTCTGACCGTCTTTCCAATTCCCCCGCCCATCTCAGCAATTTCACGATACGAATATCCTTGCTCTCTCAAGGCTACTTCGTTGGAGCGATCGCCCCCCCACAGCAGGTGTGTGTGGCAATCAACAAAGCCAGGTATGACTGCATTTCCTTTCCCATCGAGAACCGACGGACTCGTGCTTATACCGGGGGTTGCATTACTAGGAGGATCGAAGACGCCGACATTAGCATGGTCTGGTTGCCACCATGGTGCGAACTCGGATATCAGTGATTCCGAATCGGAGATTCTCTCGATCACGGAATCCCGAATCAGAATGGCTTGGCCTGACGGCAATGTGTTCGACTCTCTATCTATCATATCTGCTCCCGTGAGGGGGCTAGTAGTATCTCCTGAGGTCAAATGGGCGACTTCTCCTGTGTTGACAATCAGCAGGCCCATGGGTCCCCACATACACGATGCTTGAAAGGACTGTCTGCGTCGAAGGCCTGTGAGTGCAATGATACTGGGCATTGAAAGCACGGCACACACTCTCTCATTCGGGTTAGTAGATGAGATTGGCAATGCGTATCCATCGGTATCGGATTTCTTTCGACCCAAAGAAGGAGGAATCCACCCTAGAGAGGCGGCCGACCATCATTCAGATGTGGCGGGGTCGTTGTTGGAGAAATTGATGGAGTCTCACGGATTGTCTGCAGGAGGGGTATCTGCAATTGCCTTCAGTCAAGGCCCGGGCCTCGGTCCGTGCCTAAGAGTGGGTGCTTCAGTCGCACGTTCACTGTCTCGCTCTTGGGGGATTCCCTTGATTGGTGTTAATCACTGTGTCGCCCATATTGAGATAGGCAGGAGTCAGACAGGTTGTGACGATCCGGTGTTGCTGTATGTGAGCGGGGGGAATACCCAGGTCATTGCACGTGCTGGTAATAGGTATCGCGTTCTCGGTGAAACCTTAGACATCGGAATCGGCAACATGCTCGATAAGTTTGCCCGTTCCCAAGGCATCCCGTTCCCAGGCGGTCCTGAAATTGAGTCTCTTGCATCCACTTGGATCGCTGATGTTCCTGATGCTGGTTTAGGATCTGTACTGCTCCCGTATGGGGTACAGGGGATGGATCTTGCTTTCTCAGGTATTCTCACCGCAGCACAGCAGAAGATTTCCGACGGCAACCCCCTAGGAGAGGTGTGCTGGTCTTTGCAAGAGCACTCTTTCGCCTCTTGTGTTGAAGTCGCTGAAAGGGCCATGGCTCATACTGGTAAGAACGAACTTCTGCTAGGAGGGGGAGTGGCATGCAATGAGAGGTTGAAGCAGATGGCAAGAATCATGTGCACAGAAAGGGGCGGAGAGTCATTTTGCCCCGACAGGACATTCTGTGTCGACAATGGCACTATGATTGCGGAGTTGGGCCGCAAGATGGTTGAATCAGGAACCGTCACATCGTTGATGGACAGCTCAGTCAACCCTGGACTGCGCACAGATCACACCATCGTCACATGGTATTGACCTCGTTCAACCGAGAACCCTTATGAGAGTCTGGTACTCGCCACAGGACGGAGTTTGATTATCTAGTGCAGAGGCGACGTCGACCAAAAGCCACACCGAAAGACATCTTCGGTACTGGTTCTCAGACTAAGTCATCGAAGAAAGTGGACCCCGGGCCCCGTAAGGCACCTCCTACTGTTCCCGATCCAATGCCCACTCCGCCACCCGCAGTGGGTGTCAAACCAGAACCGTTACCTGCTCTTGAAGATAGAATTGAAACACCTCTGGGTACAACCCCTGAATCTACTCCTGTCGAAGAGGGAGAGGATGTATCAGTCCTCGAGAGTCAGATCCTCGGAGTTCCAAAGAGGAAATCAATTGGACTACGGCCTATCGCTGAATCAAAGCCGGAAGAACCTCTAGAAAAAATTGTCAGCACCAAGGCACAGGAATTGATTGATGAAAGCAAGCATAGAGCCGCACAATCAGAAGAAGCCGAAGTTACCGAGATTTCCAAGGAATTATCGGATGAACCCAAGCCTGTAATCACAAGGAAGCCTCCCCCCATTAAGGTAATCAATAAAAAGTTCCGGCGGCGTCAGAGAAGTTTTCAGCCAGCAAAACGCGCCAAGCGATTAGACAGGAGTAGGCATATGGAATACAAGTATGAGGTGCGCAAACTATTGGAGGAAATCGGAGTTTCAGAGGAGCATCGTTCCAGTTTACTTGGTTCAATCTGGGCCAAGGGCGAGAGGCAAACAGTCTCTGATGCGAAAGAATACCTTGAAAATAAACTATCTGAAGGGATTATCACCGAAGTGCACCTGTCAAGGCTCTGCGACGTCATCGATGACTACACTGTTAGGAGATGATATAGTGGCGACTGTTGAACAGGATACCGTAGTAACTGTGCATTACACGGGTACTTTCCTCGATACAGGACAGGTGTTCGATACCAGTGAGGGAGGTGAGCCCCTTGGTTTCCTAGTCGGACATGGGAACATGATTGATGGTTTCGAACATGAGATTCTGGGTGCAGCCGTTGGTGAATCGAGACAATTTACCCTGACTCCCGACAGAGCCTATGGGGAGAGGGATGATGATGCAATCCAATCAATTCCGCTTGCAGAATTCCCTCCAGACATTCCCCTTGAAGTAGGTATCGTACTCGGAGCGCAGAGTGATCATGGGCCGATTCAATTTACCGTCGTGGCTATCAATGACGATTCCGTTACTGTTGATTTCAATCACCAGATGGCTGGGAAATCCCTTGGATTCGCCGTTGAGGTCGTTTCTGTCAGAGCTGCTCTACCCGAGGAGCTCGAGCATGGCCACGCACATGGCCCTGGACACCACCATCACTAGCACATTGTTCATGGACGAATCCCACCTCCCGAGAACGAATGATGCGCAAAAGTAGATCCAAAACCATGAGCGGGATGCCAAGATCTGACGTATCTACGTCGGATACATCATTGTCAGCAGGGCACCCCGAGGACGGGCACCCTCTGCCCGGTCAGCCCCCTTACACTCGCGGGATTCACGAAGAGATGTATAAAACGAAACTCTGGACCATGCGTCAGTACGCCGGTTACTCAACTGCGCAGCAGACGAATGAGCGATTTAGATTACTTCTGGATGAAGGGCAGACTGGTCTCTCCGTCGCATTTGACTTGCCAACTCAACTCGGCCTTGATTCCGATCACCCCAATGCACTGGGTGAAGTCGGTAAAGTAGGAGTTGCGATTGATAGCATACGGGACATGAGGGTCTTGTTCAATTCGATTGACCTGGACTCGGTGTCGACCTCTATGACCATTAATGCGCCGGCCACCACCCTACTCGCAATGTACGTGGCAATTGCCGATGAGCAGGGAGTCAGTAGATCGGCTATCAGAGGAACTGTACAGAACGACATACTGAAGGAATACATTGCGAGGGGTTTGTACATTTACCCACCTAATCACTCTATGCGATTGACCACCGATCTGATGGAATGGTGCAAGGACAATGCGCCCAAATGGAATACCATTTCAGTCAGTGGATACCATATGAGAGAAGCAGGATGCACGGCTATTGAAGAGGTTGGCCTTACTCTGTCGAATGCTCTGCAATATACCAGAACTGCCATAGATTCGGGACTCGGAATTGATGACTTCGCACCTAGGATGTCTTTCTTCTTCAGCTCGCACAATGATATTATGGAAGAGGTCGCTAAGTTCCGAGCGGCTAGGAAATTGTGGTACCAACTAGTCAATCAGGAATTCGGTCCGGAGAAGAAAAAGTCCAGTCAATTGAGATTTCACACACAAACGGCTGGGGTTACGCTCACTGCCCAACAACCCCTCAATAACGCGGTTAGAGTAGCGTATCAAGCTCTATCTGCGGTTCTTGGTGGAACCCAATCTCTACACACAAACAGCTTCGACGAAGCTCTCGGGCTTCCTACTGCTGAGTCTGCGAAAATTGCATTACGCACACAACAAATCATCGCTGATGAAACCGGAATCGCCGATTCTGTTGATCCTTTGGCTGGTTCATACCTCGTTGAAGAGATGACTTCCCGTATTATCTCCGATTCAGGAACACTGATCAAAGAAATTGATGTTCGTGGTGGTGCTCTAGAGTGTGTAAAATCTGGTTACCAACAGAAATTGATACATGAAAGTGCGTGGGCCAATCTGCAAGAATTAGAGACTGGAGATCTCTCCGTCATAGGGGTGAACGTTCATATCGACGAAGAGGAATCCAGTGGAGCTCGAGGGCAGAAGCTCGATGCCGGGGCCGTGAGTGAGCAAATCGAGTCTTTGCAATCTCACAAATCCACAAGAGACGCAGAAGATGTCTCCGAGTCGCTACTACTACTCAGAGAAGCATGCGAGGGTACGCAGAACATCATGGAACCACTCATCCGGGCTGTGAAGGTCGGAGCGACAGTCGGAGAAGTCAATGGAGTTATGAGAGATGTCTTTGGAACATGGATATCCCCCAGCGGGGTGTGATGGGATGGACGAAGTCAGTATTGATCACGTCGGCATCGCAACCAACTCACTTGAGGGGGCCTCAGAATTTTGGGAGGCATTGGGTTTCATCCGTACTGGCGACCATATGAATGAACAACAGGGGGTTAGTATCCGGATGTTCAATTCGACACTGAACGAGGATGCTAGAGCCAGCATAGAGTTGCTAGAGCCAATCGGCCCGGATTCGCCTATCGGGAGATTCCTGGCAAACCACGGGGAAGGGATACAGCAACTCGCTGTACGAGTTCCAGATATCCAAGATACGATAGACAGACTGGATGACCTAGGTGTGCGAATGATCGACCGGGAACCCGTTCCCGGTGCCACTGGGACGATGATTGCCTTCGTCCATCCATCTTGCACCGGTGGTGTTCTTGTTGAGCTCGTCGAGCACCTCCCTTGAAAAGCATCAAAAAGGGGACGGATTTCGCGGTTCCATGCGAACTTCCCTAGACCGTCTCAATCACCACGGTGATATGACGCACGAAACGATATCAAATGAGGTTGAGTTCCTTTCTGCAACGCTGGAGACTCTTCGTGACTCGGGAGAGATTTCCAATGATGCCTATCTAGACGCTGGTTCCATCCAAGGGGGGCTATCAGTCATTAGTAATTTGATAGCTCAGGGAGTGTCTGGAGAAGAGGTGCGTGTACAACTGCAACATCTGCGAGATCGGGCTGAGAGGATACATTCGAATCACCCCGAGCTTGACGGCAAGATTGAGGCAGTTCGGTATTAGTATTACTTCGGTAATACCATAGTAATACCTGAGTA
>JAKUUO010000028.1 GCA_022448665.1 Candidatus Thalassarchaeum betae
ACGAGAACGAAACTCAGGTCTACGGGACCGACCCTTACGATGCCGACAGCGACGATGACGGTCTGAGCGACTACGACGAGGTCATGGTCTACGGGACCGACCCGCTGGCCATCGATTCCGACCTAGATGGTCTGACCGACGCGGCCGAGGTATTCGGCACCCTCACCGCTCCTATCGACTCCGACACTGACGACGACGGGCTCAGCGACGGTGCCGAGGTGAACTACTGGATGAGCGACCCGCTGGTCTACGACCCGGATGCGGACTCGGACCTGTTCTACCACTTCAACGACTGCAACGATAGCAACCCCGACGTCAACCCGGGCAAGCCCGAGCTGTTGAACGGAATCGACGACAACTGCGACGACTACATCGACGAGGGCTACAACTTCACCGACAGGGACAATGACGGTCTGAAGGACTGGGACGAGTACCACATCCACGGCACCGACTTCATGGACTCCGACACCGATGATGATGGCTTGGACGATGGCGAGGAGGTCAACATATTCTCCTCGATGGGCTCGGATCCGCTGGTGTACGACCCAGATGACGATGATGACAGTTGGTACTGGTTCCAGGACTGCGACGACGGAGACGGAGACCGCTCTCCGGGGCATCCCGAGTTACTCGACGGCTTCGACAATGACTGCGACTTCCTCATCGATGAGGACTACTGGGCAATAGACACCGACAACGACGGTCTGTACGACTACGACGAGTACCACAACATCACCACCGACCCGTTCGACGGCGACACTGATGACGATGGACTGCCCGATGGTATGGAGTACAACGAATACGCATCACTGGGAGCCGATCCACTGATTCCTGATGCCGATGCAGACAGTGACGGCTGGTACTGGTTCCAGGACTGCGATGACGACGATTTCGACCGTTCTCCATTCAAGCCGGAGGTACTCGACGCCAAGGACAACGACTGTGATGGCGTCGTCGACGAGGATTTCTTCGAACTCGACAGCGACGGTGATGGCCTGTATGACTACGA
Organism: Candidatus Thalassarchaeum betae; assembly: GCA_022448665.1. GTDB lineage: Archaea > Thermoplasmatota > Poseidoniia > Poseidoniales > Thalassarchaeaceae > Thalassarchaeum. The sequence goes on from JAKUUO010000028.1 coordinate 1,010, forward strand.
GGAGTACCACAACATCACCAGCAACCCGGGGCTAGCTGACTCAGACTCAGACGGAATGTCTGACGGCCATGAGGTCAAGGTAACCGGCTCCGACCCAGTGAAATTCAACTTCGACCGCGATGAGGACGGGTTCTACGACTTCGAGGACTGCGAAGACCTAGTGGACACGATCAACCCCGATGCCATCGAGGCGTGGAACGGCTGGGACGATGACTGCAACGATGTTGTGGATGACGCATTGGACCGACGCGACCTCGTGACTACAGAACCTAACTTCCACATAGTCCACTCTTGGGATGCAGTCAATGACACCCTAGTCCTGACGATGAGCGCCATCCCATCTCAGGTCGAGGCGGGTATCTCATGGCAGTTCGGGGACTTCACCCTGACCGACAACGTGAGTTCTGACGGCAAGACGGTGGTCATACGGCCGATTGACTGCGAGGCGCGCGACGGAACCCTGACAATCTACCTGTGCGACCAAGGAAGTGGCCCCCAGCAAGTCACTGCGACCATAGTTGACTCGGGGTTCACAACTGTGTTGACCTGGGATCTCGACATGGACGTCTGGGTCCCACCGCCCACGCTCCTCGAGAGGGTGTTCTCGTTCATCGTCAGCCCACTCGGCATCGTCGTCACCCTCGTGTTGCTGATGACCGTAATCGGAGGTGGTGCTTACGCCGGAATGAGGCTCGCGCACAACCGTAGGCTCAGGGATGCCTATCAGGCGTACGACCTGAAGCCGGAGAAGTTCGCTCTCTCGTCCGAGTTCAGCCAATACGAACTGCCTGCGGCACCAGATCTGAGCTCGGTTGCGGGTCAGCAGAACACATCCGCCGAACAGCCCTCACTGCCGGCTCGACCCGTCGAGCCGGGCGACGATGATATCCCCCCTGCCCCGGACTTCGACTGATCAAGTCCAATTGGGATCGGCCTCGCCCGCTTCGTCGTCTGCGGCGCTCTCCTCGTTACGCCCCCATTCAGCGTCGGGCGAGCCGCCGGACCACTCCCCTATGACAGAGATGTCCTCAACATCCTCGTCCTCGCGCCAAGGCGGGTCGCCGTCGGAGCCACTGGTGACGAGACAGCCCTCGGGATCGAGTCTCTTTCTGAGTGTCTTGATGCCTCGAGTCACCGGCAGCAGATGCCCGATCGGGGTGCCAGCGTTGACGAAGGGATGTGTGGCCGTGGAGATCAGGAGCCCCCTAGTCGGAGTGAGGACGTCGTAGCTCTCACCGGGCCTCTCAGGGTCAGTCACGGTAGCCACCGTCTCGCCTTCCTCGACGAAACTGCCGGCCGGAGTCAGGACATCCAGCAGACCGCCTTGATCAGAGCGGATCCATACTGAACCCGAGGCCAGTATCCTGAATCTAGGGCGACTGGGGTAACCCGGCAGCACCTTGAGACTGCGGAGCACGTTCAACACGCCGTATATCGCCACTTGGACCGACTCGGGGTCGGCCTCATTAGAGCCGCCGCCCTCGTAGGTGATGGCGCCGATTCCTGAATCATTGGCCAGTTTGCGCAGAGAACCCTTCGGGCCTTCGTTGTCGAGTATTGCCTCGATGCCGAATGCCCTGGCGATTCGGTTGCTGGCACGATGGGCGAGGTTTGCTCGTATCTGCGGCATGTTGGTCCGGCCCACTGCCGCGGTGTGCAGGTCAATCACGTGGTCGCTGCCTTTGATGACCTTGTTCCACAGGCGGTGGGCCACCCGGGAGGTGGTGTTGCTATCGGGTTTCCCGGGGAAACTGCGATTCAGGTCCCTTCCGTCCACCATGTACCTGCTCTGACGCCGATAACCCGGGAGATTGACCACAGGGACGATTCGCAAGGTGCCGGCCATGGCTGCAGGGTCAATCGCCTCATCCTCACCGAGTAAGTTGGGCCCGCAAAGGTAAGTCAGCGCCAATGGGCCGACTAGCTCATTGCCGTGTAGGGCACCTAGGACTGTTACCACCGGGCCGGGTCTGGAGCCATGGACCACGGTGATGGGGATTGGCCATGACTCCCCGATGTCGACTTCCAGCAGGTCGAACTCGATCTGCCTTACAGTTCCGGGGCTAATCCTCTTCCTGAGGAACCGGTGATACTTCGGGCCGTCCTTCCTAGACCACTTCTTCGGTGTCGAGGAGGTGTCCTCAAGGGCCTTCTCGATCTCCTCCCTGCGGCTCTGTGGTATCTGGTTGGCGACCTTCAAGGGTTGCGAACGTCTCCGCTTGGCCCTAGGCGCCGCGGCCTCGACGGGCTTGGCGGGGCCTTCGTCATCTGCATCTGAACCCTTGACTGGCAACAGCCCACGGAGCAGGTCCCTCGATTAAGAGCATGTGCCCTCAGAATACTAGAAATTTTCAATTCCTAGTGGCTACCCCCTGAGTCATGGGAGGACAGAGGGGGCCCTCGGTGCAGGAGGAGCACGCGCCGAGCAGCATCTGCTTCGGTTGTGGTCCGGCTAACGAAAAGGGGCTCAGGATACGCTCTTTCCGCTCCGGAGGGGGCTTGGAAATGGAGTTCGAACCCTGCGAAGAGCATCAGGCGTTCCCAGGAATGGTCAACGGCGGGATAATCGGCACTCTGCTGGACTGTCACGGCAACTGGACTGCGGCTATTGCACTGATGGAACAGGCCGGCGACTCAGAGGCGCCGTGCACTGTCACGGCCTCCTACAGCATCAGACTGAGGAGGCCGACTCCGTACGGCGTCAGGCTGCATATCAGTTCTGAGATCGAGGAGATGGGCGCTGACAGGGCCAAGGTGCGGATGGCGCTCACTGCGGATGGCGCCCTGTGCGCGACAGGAGAAGGCCTCTTCGTGGCGGTAAAGGAGGGTCACCCGGCCTTCCACCGGTGGAATTAGGGCGAACCTCTAGGCATCCTTTAGAACGGCCGAACTGAAGACTGTGCGTGGCGCAGTCATCGGACCGACCCTCACGCAGGCTTGAGGACCTTGGTCTGGACGACAGGCTCGTGAGAATGTTGCATGAAGAGTGGGGCATTGAGGAGCTCTTTCCCCCTCAGGCCGAGGCCTTGCCTCCAGCCTTATCGGGGCGCAACGTGATGCTGACTATTCCCACAGCCAGCGGCAAGTCGCTGGTAGCGCACCTAACTATGGTGCACAGACTCACAACAGATTTGGAGGGTGCGCGAGCGTTGTACATAGTCCCATTGAAGGCGCTGGCGACTGAGAAGGTGAAGGAACTCAGAGAGATAGCAGGGGCCGTTGGACTGCGAGTCGGTCTCGCGATTGGAGACAGGGGCGGCGAGACTGGGATGATCGAGGATTCGGATATCCTTGTCTGCACCAGCGAAAAACTGGACTCGTTGCTCCGGACTCGCTCGGAGTTGATGGACAAGGTCGGGATAGTCGTCAGTGACGAGTTCCATCTCCTGCACGACCCTAACAGAGGCCCGACCCTCGAGGTTCTGCTCTCTCGCATCAGGCACCGGCGACCGGAGGTTCAGATCATCGCCCTCTCAGCCACAGTAGGCAACTCCGAGGAGATGGCCGAGTGGCTGGATGCGGAACTGATAGTCTCAGATTGGCGCCCTGTAACGCTTCGCTACGGGACGCTCACCGGCCTCGATGTGCGCGTGCACCGGGTCGACGGCAGCGGTGGCGAAGAACTGCCTGAACCACGCTCGATAGAAGGCAAGTCGACCCGTGCTCTGCAGGCCGTCCTCGAAGACACGGTACGAGAAGGCGGTCAGCTCCTCGTATTCGTCTCGTCGCGCGCCTCCGCGCAGAAGGAGGCACGTGAGCTCTCCAAACACGTCCGCAAGAGGGTTGTCGAAGGCAGTGAAGCGTTCGATGGCGACTCGGCGGAGCAGTGGGAGGCAATCGCAGACAGGTTGGCCGTAAGGGATGATGCTTCTATGGTGGTCAAGTCGCTGGCAACCGCCGTCACAGGGGGCGTCGCCTTCCACCACGCCGGGCTAACGAGCGGGCAACGTAGCCTGATCGAGGAGTCGTTTCGCGAAGGTCGGCTTCTCTGCGTGGTCGCAACACCGACTCTCGCACAGGGAGTCAACCTGCCAGCTCGTCGCGTCGTGGTCAGGGACCTGAGGCGCTGGAGCACCGCAGCAGGCAGGGCCATGCCGCTGCCGGTGATGGAGGTCAGGCAGATGATGGGCAGGGCTGGCAGGCCGAACTACGATGATGCTGGAGACGCTTGGCTGCTTGCGAAGAGTAGCGAAGAGGAGGCCGATCTCGTCGACCTGTATCTCCTTGGGGAACCGGAGGAGGTGACCTCGAAACTGGCAAACCCCACTGCTCTGCGTGCCGAAGAGGACCCGGCGCTCCTAACTCACGTGCTTTCCATGGTGGCGACTGGCGGAACCGGCGACCGGGACGCATTGGGACGATTCTTCTCGAAGACCTTCCTCGCAACCCAGATTGACTCAGAGTCACTGGCAGCCAGAATCGATGATGTCGTCAGCTGGCTCGCTGGCAACGGCATGATCGACAGGCTAGGCGAGTCTGATGAGGTAAAGGCGAGGATGCTTGAGGAGGACCCGGTCGAGGAACCAGAGGAATGGGAGGACGAGTTGCCCTCGTGGGTCGGCTCGGCCTCTGAGGTCACCGGGCTCGAAGTCACTTCAGGGCCTATCAGAAGACACGGCGACAGGCCTCGCAGGGGCCCACCGATATTCGGCTTCCGCAAGGCCAGCATGCATGACTCGTACGAATCTGACCCGCCCGAACCACCTTCAATGGCGTACGGGGCGACGGCTCTCGGAAAGAGGGTCGCCCAACTCTATCTCAACCCAATCTCAGGACGCATCATACGCGACGGCTTAGGACGCGCCATGGCCACATTGACAGGGGAGGATGATTACGGGCAGGTCTCGCCTCTCAGCCTGTTGCATCTGGTATCATGCACGCCAGACTTCATGCCGCTTTGGCCTCGAAGGAACGACTACGACGCCATCCAAGCGGCTCTGCACGGGCACGAGCGTGAATTCCTCGCCGAACCCATTGACTTGGACGAGGAGCGGCGGATGAAAGGCGTGCTCGTACTGCAGTCATGGACCGAAGAGTCGCGCATCGAGCGCATAGAAGAGGAGTGGGGCGTCCAGCCCGGCGACCTGCGCGGACGGGTCGAGCTTGCCGAGTGGCTGCTGTATGCCACTAGGAGGATCCTTGCTGAAGACGAGGAGCTGGCTTCCCTCGACAAGAGCTCTCACCGCACCCTTGTTGAGGCTGTAGATGAGATGCACAGGAGGGTCCGATACGGCTGCAAGGCCGATCTGCTCGGCCTTGTCGCTCTGCGGGGAGTCGGACGATCTAGGGCGAGGCAGATGGCCAACCTGTTGGGAGTATCGAATGCGTCGGACGTCGCGGCCCTTACCGAGAGAGACCGCGAGAGGCTGTCTGACCTGCGCGGATGGAGTCCCCAGTTGGTTGACGGGCTGGTCGCAACGGCCGGGCGCGCCGTCGGACGCCGCTCCTGATAGAGACCCTTCTTCAACAGGAGGCCATCGGATGTCATGGCGGAAGCTCACTCAGTACCTTGGTTCCCTGCATGGGGCGTCAGTATGCCCGAACCAGTGAGTGATTCGGGAGACGTCGTCGCATTGTTCAACGAATGGAGGCCGAGCGAGAGATGGCTGCTGCTGGCATACGAGGTCGCCTGTAGCGAGGTCAGACTCTGGACTGCTTGGTCAGCTCTTAGACGCCGCGAGGAAGCTGGCAGGATGGTAGCTAGGACCTGTGATGCGGAGTTCCTCAGGTTGCTTTCCGGAACGCATCAGTTGAGCACCGCCTTCGAGCGCGCTGGAATCAACAGCGGTGACGAATCCGTGTGGATTGTCTACCTCCCTGAAATTGAATCTGGCGATGGATTCGGTGAAACAGACATCCCCCGTTCGACATACCTCGACAATGACTTGGGGGCAACTAGGCTAATCGAACACCTAGGAGGTACTCTGCTTGCACGAAGACCGATTCCCTCCGAGGAGGGTCTGCTCAGGCTCGGTGCCATCGAGGACGGCGAGTCAATCGAGGTATCCAGACACGAGGATGCTTACCTCATTCACACTGCTCTCGCAGACCTGTGAGGTGCATTGACCCCTGCGGGGTCAGACTCATAGGTGAGAGTCCTGAGGGCAGTATGGAGATCGAATGGCGAAATTCTACGGCTTCAGGCACTGCGTGACCTGCAAGATCGACTGTACCCCTGGTAACTTCGTAGACTACGAGAGCAAGAGATACTGCACTGCGTGCTGGATACAGAGCAACAACCCCGATCACCCCGATATTGAGCAAGTCAGGAAGCAGGTGAATGAGGCGACTGAGTTGTGGAAGTGCGCCAAGTGGAGTCGCGAGGAAGGGCCGCTTCCCGATGGCCCGAGGCCCTCACGCCGCTGAGGTGAGCAATTGTCCTCGAATTTCATCACTGAGGATTTCGATGCTGCACAATGGGAGAACATCGAGCACTACGCCAACGACCTGCTGAATAGGGAGTTGAACTGCTCTGGATGCCTTGAGAATCTGATCAAGGACTGTTCGACGCTCTCTGAGCACGTCTCGGAGGCAGGCACCCTGCTCAGCATCGCGATGACTTGCGACACCGAGGATCCCGGCAAGCGGCAAGCCTACCTCGATTTCATCGAGAATGTCCAACCGAAGCTGTCCGAATTCGCAGACGCCTTCAACAGGAGGCTGGCAGGACATCCCGCCGTCGACGAGCTCCCCTCCCGCTATGATCTGATGATCAAGTGCATCCGCACCGATATTGGGATCTTCAGGGAGGAGAACATCCCACTGCAGATCGAGGAGGCGAAGCTCGAGACCGAGCATAGCACCATCACGGGAGCGATGATGGTCGAATACGACGGAGAGGGGAAAACCCTGCCACAGATGGCGGTCTACTTCGAGAACACCGATCGCAGCGTCCGCGAATCAGCATGGCGTGCGGTCGTCTCTAGGATGGAGCAAGATACAGAGAGGCTCTCAGAGATTTACGACGAACTGATTCAAATCCGCCATCTTATAGCCACCAATGCCGGATTCGATGACTACCGTTCCTATATCTTCCAAGCCAAGCACCGGTACGACTACTCTCTCGATGACTGTCTGCAATTCCACGACTCGATCGAGAGCGTGTGCGTGCCTCTGATGCACCAGATCCACGAGGAGAGGCGGACTGCCCTGGGCGTCGATACCCTGCGTCCATGGGATGTCAGCGAGAAATCAGGTGGAGGAGTCGATATCCACGGAAGGCCGCCACTGCATCCTTTCGATACCGTGGATGAGCTGATCTCAGGTTGTTCGAACGTCTTCCGCAACATGTCTCCCGAGCTTGGAGAGATGTTCGACATGCTGAGAGACAGGGACTCGCTGGACCTCGAGAGCAGGAAGGGCAAGGCTCCGGGAGGGTACCAGGCGAATCTCGAGAAGACCCGGATCCCGTTCATCTTCATGAACGCAGCAGGAACACAAGGAAACCTGACGACGATGATACACGAGGCGGGGCACGCTTTCCACTCGTGCTACAGCTCGGAGTTGGACCTCATCGACGAGCGTAACCCCCCACTGGAGTTCGCTGAGGTCGCTTCCATGTCGATGGAGTTGATGAGTCATCCCGAGTTGGGCGAGTTCTACAGCGAGGAGGATGCTCGCAGGGCCAAGGCAGACCACTTGGAGGGGATAGTCTGCTTCATGCCGTGGATGGCTACTATCGACGCCTTCCAACACTGGATCTACGCCAACCCGGAGCACACCCGCGAGGAGAGGGCGGAGTACTGGCTGGGGCTGAGGAGGAGGTTCGGCCCGAGGACCGACTGGAGCGGCTTCGAGGAACTGAAAGAGACCTCCTGGCAGAGCCAGTTGCACCTGTTTCAGGTTCCATTCTACTACGTCGAATACGGAATAGCACAACTCGGGGCGCTGCAACTGTGGCAATACCATAGGAAGGATGCGACGGATGCGCTCTCGCGCTATGCACGGGCGATGAGTCTAGGGAACACCAAGCCACTGCCCGAGTTATTCGGAGCAGCCGGCCTGAACCTCGGTTTCGGCGAGGAGCATGTAAGCTCCCTGATCGGTGAATTGAACGAGGCTCTGGGAGAGATTCAAGCCTGAACCGGCAGTATATTGCCCCAAGCAGCCTAGCGGCGCAGAGGTGAGAGGTTGGAGGACGTGGCTGAAGTCGGTTACTTCGGACGGTTGAGGCAGTTCAGCCGCAATGCGAGACTGTATCTGCTCCACGTCATCGGGATGGACCTTATCCACGGTGCTTGGGAGGTCCTGTTCAATCTCTATCTTCTAGCAGTGGGGTTCGACATCAGATTCGTCGGAATCAGAATTGCCGTCCTAGGGATCGCCGGCTCTCTGGCTGCGATCCCCGCGGGCCGACTCGCCGACCGCATTGACCGCAAATGGGGGTTCATCATCGGAGATGGTGGTGGGGCGGCTTGCGCCTTGATCCTCATCATGTCGACAGACGCGACGATGATTCTTGCCTTCTCGGCCGTTTCAGCCTGCTTCAGCGCCCTGCACCATGTGACCGAATCACCGTTCATGGCTGAGAACTCTGAGCCCGAGGAGAGGATTCACCTGTTCAGCGTGGAGCAGGGCCTAGCCACTCTGGCTGCAATGGCAGGGGCTCTGATTGCGGGTTTCCTTCCACATCACCTCATGGTATCGGAAGGCATGACTCTGGTCGAGGCGTACAGATGGGCCGTTCACATAGGCATAGCCTGGTGGTTCCTCTCACTGATACCAGCGATCATGCTCAAACGGTACGTCTCCGAAGAAGTGGCTCAAGCCAGAGCCGAGGTTGCACTGGAGGAGCGCAGCGGCTGGCTATCGGCGATACGTACCCCGAAGACGGTTTACCACTTCGTCGTTATCGGGACCTTGCTCTCTCTCGGAGCGGGCTTCGTGCTCCGTCTGGCTAACGTCTTCTTCCACTATGATCTGCATGCGCACGAGCAAGAGATAGGAATGGTGTTCGCAGCCGGCTCGTTCTTCCTCGCCATCGGCGCCTTCGCCGTGCCGCTTGTGGTAGAGCGTTTCGGCGAAGTGGCCACTGTTGTGTGGACGAGGTTCGCCGCAATCCCATTCATCCTGCTGATCGGATACGCACCAGAGTTGGCCTCACCCGAGACCGTGGTCTCGCTAGCAGGTCTGGCTTGGGTTCTGAGAACCACGCTGTTCAACATGTCAGGCCCGGCATTCGAAGCCTTCAGCATGGGTCAACTGCATCCCACTGAGAGAGCGACCTACATCGGTATCTCACGCCTGTTCGGAAGCGCTATGGCTGCTGTCGGCGGCTATCTGGGAGCCGTCTTGATGAGTAACGGGGACTTCAGGACACCATTCGTCGTGATGGCTGTGCTGTACGCTATATCGACCGGTCTCTTCATGCGCTGGTTCGAGAGTACCTCAGGCCTTTCGGACCCGAGCAGCCTACGGGAATCAGTCCCGTAGGCCCTCGGTTGTCACGGTAAAGACCGCTTCACCATCAGGCAGGTTAGGACTGTCGACGAGGCGGGCTATACGTCGGCCCCCCTTCGACTTCCTGAGGTACAAGCGGAATGTGCTAGCGTGTGCGACGATGTGGCCGCCAATCGCCCTCGTCGGGTCCCCCCACATGGCATCGGGCTTCGACATGACCTGGTTGGTAACCAGAACCAGAGCGTTCTGGACGTCTGCAAGCTGCTTGAGTTCCTTCAGGTGGCGGTTGAGTTTCTGCTGCCTCGGAGCGAGCATGCCGCGGCCGATGTACTCGGCGCGGAAGTGACTCGTCAGCGAGTCGACGATGATTAGTTTGACGTCTATGTTCTTTGACATCCTCTTGATCTCATCCACTAGGAGCATCTGATGGGCTGAGTTGTAAGCCCGGGCGACGTGAATCCTGTCAAGGGCGTCCAGTGGATCTATCCCAACAGCTTCGGCCATCTGCGTTATCCGCTCGGGCCTGAAAGTGTCCTCGGTATCGATGTAGAAGACCTCGCCGTCGAATCCCCCCTGATCCAAGGGCAGGATTGTATTGACTGCGAGCTGGTGCCCAATCTGGGTCTTACCACTGCCGAACTCGCCGTAGACCTCCACGATAGCCTGGGTCTCGAAACCACCACCGAGTAGCTCATCCAATGACGAGGTTCCCGATGTGAGCTTCTGCACCTGTCGGCGGCGGTCCAGGAGAGCCGTGCCACTGAGGAAGCCGCCTATGTTGGCCATCTTCTTTGCGCCAGAGATGATTTTGGCTGCTACGGCCTCGCCCAGTTCGGCCCGCTCGGCCAGCTCAGACGGGCTCATCACCGCTATGGCGAGTAATTCTTCGAAACCAGCTTCGCGCAGCTTCTCCGCTGTTGCGGGACCGACCCCTGGAAGGTCCTCTACGGTACTCTCAGGCTCGTCCACATCAATCACTATCTCTTCCTCCTCATCTACATTCTCGCTTGCAGTCTTCTTGGTCACTTCTCTCACCTGTATGCCCGTTATCGGGCTTCGATAGTATTTGAACAAACGATAGACCCCCTAGGGCGGTTGAAAGTGCTTCACACCGCGCACTTCCTAGGAGTGCAGCATTTTTCACTTTCAGTTCAGAATCGATGTGGTAGCGGGTGGTGGATTTGAACCACCGGTCTCCGGGTTATGAGCCCGACGAGATAACCTGGCTACTCCAACCCGCTTCGGACCCGCTGTAAACGGTTGGTTATATGAACAGCACCTTAGACGGAGGGGAAGGCATGAGCGCGCATACGAACAGTCATGGGACTTCTCGCGCCGTAGCCTTTCAGGTGAGAGTGTGGCTGGCGACCTGCTGATTCGCAACTCTGCGATGGTGGTCGGAGGCCGTGTCGTCGATGGCGACCTGCGAGTCGTCAGTGGAGTGATCCGCAGCATCGCCGCGGGAGGTGGCCTCGATCCTCACGACGGTGAACTGGTTATCGATGGCGAGGGACTGCATCTGCTCCCAGGCGCGATCGACCCGCAGGTGCACTTCCGCGAACCTGGCCAGCCTGAGAAGGAGGATATCGGTAGCGGCAGCAGGGCTGCTGCTGCTGGCGGCGTCACGGCCTTCCTCGACATGCCGAACAACGTCCCCGCTGCTACAGGTATGGCTGCAATGCAGGCTAAGCTAGACTCGGCCGCGCGCAGTGCAGTGACTCATCACGGATTCTTCATTGGTGCCACGTCGGACAACGTCAGCGACCTGCAGGCGGCTGTAGGCGCTCCTGATGATCCGTCACCGACAGCCGGTGTCTGCGGGATCAAGGTCTTCATGGGAAGCAGCACGGGCGACCTGCTGGTCCACGAGCAGCAGCACTTAGAGGACATCTTCGCAGGCACGGCGGGAATCATCGCGGTGCACGCCGAGGACGAAGACAGGCTCAACGCGCGCAAGCCCGAGTTCGCTCACAGGACCGATGTCGCAGCGCACGCTGAGTGGAGGGATAGCGAGACGGCGCTAATCGCGACACAGCGCGCCGCAGCTCTGGCGGAGTCGCACAGACACCGGTTGCACGTGCTCCATCTGACCAGCGCCCTCGAGGCCGACTGGTTGGCGGGGAACAAGAGCAGTCTAATCACCACTGAGGTCTGCCCGCAGCACCTCACTTTCGATGACGGCGACGTGGCCGAGAGAGGCACCCGTCTGGTGATGAACCCTCCAATCAGATACGCGGAAGACCGTGAGACGCTGTGGCGGCGCCTAGCAGATGGGACCATCGACTGCATCGCCACGGACCACGCGCCACACACCCTCGACAACAAGGCCCTCGGCTTCCCCCAAGCCCACTCAGGGATGCCCGGGGTGGAGACCTCTTTGCCGCTGATGCTGACTCACGCGGCCGATGGGAGATGCAGCGTCGCTGACGTGGCTCGCTGGATGTGCGAGGGACCCGCGGAAGTGTACGGGATGAAGTGTAAGGGGCGGCTCGAGGAGGGCATGGACGCCGACCTCGTCCTCGTCGACATGGGGGCCCGCAGAACCATCTGCGACGCGGACACCTGGACGAGGGTAGGATGGACTGCGCTCGATGGGATGTCGCTCACAGGCTGGCCGATGTTCACCATCGTGGACGGCCGGGTGGTCCACTCACGAGATTCTGGAGGGGCGCTGCGCGGAAACGCAGTCGCATCACCCGGATCGGTCGGTAGGGCTCTGGAGTTCTTCTGATCAGCCTTCTACGGTTGCCGAGTCCTCGTCTTCCTCACCGGGGTCATTCTCGCTGTCAACGGCCTCCCCGTCGCCGTCCTCGTAGTAGTAGGTCTGGGGGGTCTCGTAGCCGGGAAGTTCGAGTTCGACCATGAGCTCGAGGTCGTCAGTGCTGTGGACCGAAGCCCCAGCGGCCGAGAAGGCGTAGACGTAGTCGCCCATGAAGATGGAGCGGCGGATACTAGTGGAGCCGCTCCACCAGCCCGAGAGGCCGTCCTCGTTGTAGAAGTCGGAGTGATTGACCATTCCGTGGATGCCGAGGGTGCCGTTCTCGGCGTCGACATCGATCAACTGCAGAGTGGATACGAACTCGTAGCCTGAGTAAGAGTAAACGCGGCCGTCAATTTCGACTTCATCGTACATGTATCGGTAGGTGGAGAGCGGTACTGCGAGGAGCTGCTCGGGCGCCCAGTAGGTGAACGCCTTGTGCTCGTAGGTGGCCTCGGACCACGACCACGACCAGCCGCAGCCCCACTGATCGCAGTTCTCGTCCTCGTAAGCAGGAGAGATGGGCAGGGAGTCGGCGAGGACGGGGTTGGTCGGGTCGCTGACGTCGAAGAGCGATATCTGGGTCACGGACCAGTCGAGCCCGAGCCCGTCCGGCCCAGGCCCTATGCCGATGGTCAGGAGCGTGTTGGCGTCGACTGGATGGATGTAGGTCGAGACACCGGGTATCTCCAGCTCACCGAGGATCTTGGGGTCAGTCGGATCGGACAGGTCGATGACCCACAGCGGGTCCATGTTGCGGAAGGTCACGAGGTAGGCGCGGTTACCCACGAAGCGGGCGCTCCAAATGCGCTCGCCCTCGGCGATGTCGTCGACGTGGCCAATCTGCATCAGCTCGGAGGTCTCGTCATCGCAGCCCTCTGGAATCATGCACTCGGTGGTTGCGAGCGTGAACACGTTGTTGGTCGGCCCGGTCCACTCCTCGGTCTCGAGCCACCAGCGACCCCAGGCATCCTCGGTTGTAGCTACGCGGATGATACCGTTTAGCTCTGAGAGTGAGAATTGGTCCTGCACTGTGCCGTCGACCCTGCCGGACGCGACGTAGGTCGTCTCGGTTGGGTCGCTGATGTCGAAGACATGGATGTTTGTCGCGTCGTCCCAGCCTGAGTTGCGCCAGAACCACCACCAGTCATTGGCAGGCTCGGCCAGTACCATGACGTTCTGAGATGCGTAGACGTGGGCCCATGACGAGGTGATGTGGTCGACCTCGAGGGTCGCGTCGTCTCCGAACATCTGAATCGTCATGATCGTGGTGAAGCCGCGACCGGCGCTGTCGGCGCTGGCGGTGAACTCGCTACAGTCGCCGGAGCTGATCGGGTGCTGGAACAGACCCCCGGCGCCTACTTCGTAGAGGTGCGGCGCGAAGTCGTCCAGAGTGAGGTCGTCGATGATTGCAGTGTTGAATGCGATGGTCTCCTCCACACTGTCGTTCCAGATTGCCATCCTGTCCTCGTCGCTCTCGACGTTCCAGTAATCGTCAGGCAGGTAGACCCAGGTTCGCAGTCCCTCGATGTAGGTCCACAGATGGGTCACCGAGCGGACGGTGCCGTCGACCAGTCGTGCAGTGTGGTAGTTGCCCTCGACGTAGATCTCGCGCTCGACCTCGGGCTCGCTTCGGTCACTGATGTCGATTACGGTGTACTTGACGAGATTCTGCACGCGCGTGTAGGTGTAGGAGTACTCCTCCTCTTGGCCGGGGTAGCTGACCGTGACCTCCTCGGACATGAGCGCCCTGAGGGGGTCGTTGGGTTCGAGGTTCCAGTAGTAGATGTTCGATGCGACCACCAGACGGTCACCGTCGAGCATCATCTGCATCGGGTAGCCTTGGATGCTCATGTTCGATTCGAGCGTGAGCTCGCCGAACTCCGGCACTCCCATGATCACCAGCAGGTTTCCGTTGAGCATGTAGATGTGATAGCCGTCGGTCTTGAGGAAGTCCGCCTCATCGACGCCCTCCTCCTGATTGTTGGTCTCTGAGTACTCGCCCTCGCGGCTCGTGTCCGCGCTGGAGGATGAGTCGGTGTCGGCGCCGGCGGCCTCGGGAGCGCCGTCCATCATCATGTCGTCCTCCATCCAGACGCCGCCGCTACGCCAGCTGGGACCTGCCCAGTGCCAGTACGACTCCTGATCGAGGGCGACCATCATCTCGTTGTACACGGAGGCTTGTAGGTCAGCCAGCAGCAGCTCGCACTCGTCGTAGTTGTCTAGAACCGGTGAGGTGCGCTCGCGGATTGGCAGGTCTAATTTCGGGTACTCGCTCTCAAGCCAGTCTAGAACAGGATCAATCACCTCGTCGTCGATGTCGTCCACCAGGCCCAAGCAGCCTGAGCTCAGCATCATCACAAGCACCAGCACCGCAGCCGTGGGGCTTCTATCCATGTGGTGAGCGAACGGCTTGCTAGATATCAAGCGGTTGGTGAGATGATTGGACATTCGTCCGGGCTCAAACCGTGGGCTCGCGGGGGGAAAATGGGAAAATCGGCGTATTACCCGTTGTTGGGGCGGGGATTGGGTCTTCGGTGTCCTCCTCCATCCGGGTCATATCGTTCGTCATTCCAACGTCTCCCTCCTCAGTACCGGAGACGAGGCCTTGCGTGCCGCTCAAGAAAATCAGGGCGGCGATGTGCAGGTCCATGTTTCGGTCCATTGAGCAGCAATCATCAGCGTATCCGGCATAAGTGACTTGGGCCCTTGAGTCATTCTTGCATCAAC
>JAKUUO010000029.1 GCA_022448665.1 Candidatus Thalassarchaeum betae
CCTGGAGGTGGACCGCCCCAACCATCTGACACTGTGGGGGCTAGGAGTTCCGGTTAATTGTATACTTGGAGAAACCCCGAACACTCCCTACCCTGTGCTCGGGGCTTCCGTGAGCCGTTCATTTTCTGAATAGGTAGGCAGAAATATGACTCCTCTGTCCGGATAGTGACGATTCCAAAAACACGGGAGGAGATGAATTGGAAAAAATCCAATGCCGGGTGTGCGATACAGACAACCATAATTTCTCGACTACGTGTTCTGAATGTGGAGTAAGGCTGAGGAGGGTAACGCATGGAATTGGACCTAAGAAGAAGAATAGGAAGAAGATAGAAGCTAAGGCTAGAAGGAAGGAACTGGGAAAATGTTCTAGAAATAAGATTACTTATCGCTACAGATCAGATGCCAAGAAAATGAGTGATAAGCTACTACGAGATAAAGGTAGAATTAGCAAGATATATCGATGTAAATATTGCGATGGTTACCATTTAACTAAACTAAAATCTGGGTAATAGCAAGCCCTGATGATGTGCCTGCGTGGCATTAGAGATCCCGGACATAGAGTACCCTGTGTTCAGGGGTGGAACCAGAAGGCCAGGGCCAGCACAGCGTAAGCGCCCAGCAGCATGGCCCCTTCGAGCCAGTTGCTCTTGCCGTCTGCTGCGATAGCGTTGACAATCATCACGGCGAGGAAGGCTGCGACCGTCTCGAGGATCCCGAACTCGAAGGTCAGCCCGACTCCGAGCATCCAAGCGAAGACTACCATGAGAGGGGCCACGAACACGGCGATCTGTGTGCTCGAGCCTATCGCTATGGCGAACGAGAGGTCCATCTTGTCCTTGCCTGCAACCGTCACCGCGGTGAAGTGCTCGGCGGCGTTGCCGAACAGAGGCAGTAGTATCACACCGATGAACAGGTGCGACAGTCCGACCTCGCTGGCCGCCTCCTCCAGTGAGTGTACTAGAATCTCGGCCATCCAGGAGACGAACAGCGTTGCGACCACGAGGAGGACTACCGCATCGCGCTTGGTCATCCTCGGCTCCTCGTCATGGGTGCCGTCGGTTGCGAACAGGTCGGAGTGCGTGCCCAACTGGAACACCAGAAACAGGACGTACATCCCGAGAAGGATCACTGCGGCCGCCCTCGACAGGTTAGCCACCCCCTCCGTTCCCTCATCGCCTCCCACGGTGATGTGGTACACTGTTGGTACGACCAGGGTGATGACGGCGAGCAGTAGGAGCGAGCTGTTGGCGACGAACTGCGTCTCGTTGAACGTCTGGACCTTGTGATGGATTCCACCCCAGACGAACGCCAGCCCCATCACCAGCAGGAGATTTCCGAGGATGCTCCCTATCAGACTGGCTTTGACGATGTGCACCATGACCGCTGCAGTCTCACTGTCCGCACCGGCCTTGTAGGCTGCCCAGATTGCGAGAGCCGCGATAATCAGCTCGGCAGCATTGCCGAAGGTGGCGTTGAGCAGTCCGCCAATGGACTCCGAGGTTCGCAGGGCGATCTCCTCGGTAGCGAACCCCATCAGGAAGGCGAGCGGCATTATCGCCACCATCGAGGCGAAGAAGGCGGCCGTCTGGTCGTGTGACACGTAGGCGAAGTAGAAGGTGGCTGGAATCGCCAGAAGCAACAGATTGAGCTTGGACTGACGCGGGTCCATCGCTCTCATCCAGTTGATTTCGCCGCCTCCCATTGCTCTCCCAACCACTGCGCGGCTCGGAGGAGAGGTCAATGTTCCGCTGGCCACGCGCAGTGTTCATGGCTTCCTTACCGGCCGGGGGGCTTGTGACCAGTGGCTTTCGCCTCGCTCTGACTGGTACCCCCGGTACAGGGAAGAGCACCGTAGCACGGATCCTCTCTGAGCGGGGGTACACGGTGGTTTCAGTCGAGTCTCTAGCGCGCGAGCATGAATGTCTGGGCGAGGTCGACCCTGCAGACGGAGCGAGGTCCGTCGACCTCGACATGCTGCACGACTCACTTGCACCCGGATGGTCCTCGCCGCCTGAGCATCCGCTCATCATCGACGGTCATCTGTCCCACCACCTCCCCAGTGATGCCGTGGCCGTGCTGCGCTGCTCGCCCGATGTCCTCGAAGCGAGACTCGCAAGCAGGGGTTACTCAGCCGAGAAGATACAGGCCAACTACGAGTGGGAGTTGCTCGGTGGAGCGTGGAACGAGCGCGAGAGGGGATCCGCGTGGATCGAGTTCGACACCACGGACAGCGATGTCGTCTCTGTCGTCAAGTCTCTGTCGCAGTGGATATCAGATGGTTTCAAGCCAGCAAGCCCGGGCTCGGTGATTGACTGGGTAGCCCGGATGGAGGAGTGAGAATGTTCGAGAAGATGAGGGGGGTTTGGACCAAGGCCATCGAGCCCCTCGTGCTGAAGCTGGGCAATCTCGACCCCAGCGTACTGACTTGGGGTAGCCTAGTAGTCGCCCTCTTGGCCTTCTACATGCTTTCAGGCGCCGGTCTCGACAACAACGGCGCGATGATGATCGGCGTGGCCGTTCTGCTCATCATGTTCGCCGGGGTGCTGGACGCTCTCGATGGGGCCCTGGCTCGGCACCAAGGCGTCGATAGTCCGTACGGCGACTTCCTCGATCACACGATCGACAGGGTCATCGACGTCGGCCTTGTGATCGCTATAGGAATGAATGCAGCCTTCGTCGACGAATTCAGTTCTGGTCTCATCGCCGCTGTCCTGACCCTGTTCGGCTCCTACATGGGAACGCAATCCCAATCGGTCGGGCTCGACAGGATATACGGCGGCTTCTCTCGGGCGGACCGGATGGTGCTCACTCTCGCCTGTCTCATTGCCGCCGCTTGGCAGGCATACTCCGGAGGAGCTGGTATCGACGTCAGCGGCATCGAATACGCCGACTGGCTGATGCTGGGCAACATGAATCTCAACGGCATGACAGCCGCTCTGGCCGTCTCGGCCTGGGGAGGGGTCTACACCTTCCTCGTCCGCTTCGTCAAGACGCGTAATCAGTTGCTGGGCTGACGGCTTGTGTGAGCCCCCATTGAAACACGCCCCTCCCGCCGAAGGCGGGGGGTAACGGTTATCCTCTCTACGACTCGCCTCGGCCTCGTGGACTTCATCGTCGAGAGAGCAAAGGAGTACGTATCGGGTGAGGTTGTACCTAAGGCTCCGGGCGACACACAGAGCGATGCGGAACTGAAGAGTCTCCTCAAGTCGCTGCAACCTAAGATACGGGTGTTCGGCTGCGGAGGCTGCGGCTCCAACACCGTTGCGAGACTCGAGCACGAGGGATTGTTCGACGGGACCTACGTCAAGGGTCTGGCCGTCAACACCGACGCCCAGCACCTGCTGCGGGTCAATGTCGAGAACAAGGTGTTGATCGGTCGCTCTGCCAGAGGCAGGGGCGCCGGTGGCGACCCCGAGAAGGGAGAGCAGGCCGCATACGAGTCAGAGCGGACGCTCAAGACGGAGGTCGACGATTGCGACCTGGCATTCATCACAGCGGGATTGGGAGGTGGCACTGGGACAGGGAGTGCCCACGTTGTTGCTCGGCTGGCTCGTTCAGCAGGAGCACTGACCATCGCTGTGGTGAGCTATCCCTTCCTCTCGGAGGGGTCTCTGCGGAAGCAGAATGCAGAATGGGGTTTGGAGAGGTTGCGGGAGGTATGCGACACAGTCGTCGTGCTTCCCAACGAGCGCCTCCTCGAAGTCGACGGGGTACGAGACCTGCCCCTAGACGCTGCATTCCGCGTCGCAGACGAACTGCTGATGAGGAGCATTGCCGGAGTCTCCGAGATGCTATCCAAGGAGGGTGTGGTCAACCTTGACTTCCAGGACCTCCGCTCCGTGATGGAGAACGGGGGCGGCGTGGCGGTGATCGGACTTGGAGAGGCGAAGGGCGAAGGCAGCGCCGAGAAGGCCACGGAGGAGGCTCTGGAATCACCACTCCTGGATGTCGATATCTCCGATGTCCGCGGCGCTCTGGTCAACGTCGTTGGCGGGCCCACCCTGTCACTCGGTGACGCAGAACTGTGCGCTAAGTTGATCGGGGACAAGATCAATCCCTACGCCAGGATAATCTGGGGTGCCACCACCGATGATACGATGGGGGATGAGATTAGGGTCCTGCTAGTGCTGACAGGTGTGAAGAGTGAGCAGATCGGCGGTGCGACACAGCACACCCAGATGCGTAACCTCACTCAGCGTAAGGTCGAGTTCGTGAACTGAATGAAGTCGACAATGAATTTCGAGCCCCTTAGGGCTCGCCCGGCGTGCTTAAATGGGGTCTGTCGGTCGCCGAGTCGCTTTGAGGGTTAGTCGTGGCTATCGAAAGTTCCAATGTCGGTCCGATAGAGGAGACTGTGCAGGGCTGGCAAGATGGAATCGAGGGGCGCGTTCGTAGCCTCCAGACCGGATCCTACGCCCGAATCCTCAAGATGGCTAGGAAGCCATCGAAGCAGGAGTTCCGCCAGACCGTGATAGTCTGCGGTATCGGGATGTTCATCCTCGGCGCCATCGGATTCGTAATGCTGTGGTTGATGGACAGTGCCTTCCCGTCCTTCTTCGGTTGGCTCACCGGCTAGTGAGATGATTACATGTCTGATGCTTTCACTGTCTACGTCCGTAACGGGGAGAGGGTCCTGCTGATGCAGCGAGCCGATGGGGTCGCAGACTTCCCCGGGGCCTGGGACGGAATCTACGGAGTCGGCGATCCGGAAGATTTGGACGCCGTCACCGCCAGGATTACCGAAGTCACTGGAATTGACGCAGAGAATCTCGAATACGTCCGCGCTGGCGGCGCTCGCGGCCTCGCTTATGGAAACCACCTCCAAGATGTCGTTCCGGTGCTCTTCGTCAGCGGAGTGGACGAGATCGATGCACGAGGCCTGTACAAGGGATTCGAATGGATCGACCCCGGCGAGATTCAGAACAAGAAGTACGCCACTCCTCAACTCCGTGACATGTACGGAGACGTCGCTTCTTACCTATACATCCTCAAGACCTCTATCGGACAGGAGCAGAATGTTGCTAGGGAAATCCAAGCAAGGCTCTCTGGAACCGGCTCCCTCAGGGATATCCAAGACGAGGTCTTCGGTGTTCTCAGTCCGCACTTCATGCGTGGCTACATCTTCGTCGAAGCTTCTGCTCTGCACCATGTCGAGAAGCTCATCGGGCGAGTTGGGGTCTCCACCACGCCAATGAAGAACTGCCGCAAGGTGCTCGGCGGGGAGTCCCCTTTGGGTGACGTCCTGCCGTACCTCGAGCCGAAGGCGGCTACTGCCGGCATCGAAGAGGGTTGCATCGTGGAGATCCATGGCGGCGCCTTCCGCGGACAGGCTGCACGCGTAACCCGTGTTACCGAGTCCAAAGAGGAGGTCACGGTCGAACTCTTCGAGGCGGCCGTCCCTGTGGCTCTGACGGTGCGCGCCGATCAGGTTCGAGTGACGCAGCGCGTCGAGTAGCGTTGAGGCACGCCCTGCGGGCGTTGCATCACTCTCAAATATGGAAAGCAGGTCGGCGGGGCGCACTACAGGAGGATGTCACGAATGTCAGCACGTAACGAAACACCGCACAAGGTGATTCAGACGCTGGGGCAGAAGACGTGCAACGGCTCCTGGGAGGAGGCTTCGGAGAACCTGACAATGGATCAGGTAAAGAAGGTCGCAGAGGACCAGAAGGACCGCCTGACAGGCGCCGATCTGTACGCTCGTTGCCGCGAGGTCATGGGTACCTGCGTCTCGATGCGAGTGCATGTGGAGGGCATGACTCCGAAGGATGCCCTGCAAGCAATGAGTGAGGGGAAGTTTAGCGAACATTTCAATTGAGAGTTCACGGGTTGCGGGAGAGGGTTTCCTCGTTGACCGCAGAGGTGGGAAAATGCAGGAAAACATTCAGACAGCGATTCAACAGGCGCTCGATGACTCGCCAGAGCGCAAGTTCGTCGAGTCCATCGAGATCGCATTCACCCTCAGGGACGTCGACCTGAAGAATCCCGCCAACAGAATCCAGGAGGAGGTTCGGCTGCCCTCCGGAAGGGGCAAGCCGATTCGCATCACGATGTTCGCCGGCGGCGAGATGGCCACCAAAGCCAAAGCCGCAGGAATCGACGTCATCGATCCAGCCACCATCGAGGACATCGCTGGCAACCGACAGCAGGCCCGCAAGATAGCCAACAAGAGTGACTTCTTTCTCTCTGAAATCCCCCATATGGGAACCGTCGGTAGGTTCCTCGGAGTGGTATTGGGACCCAGAGGCAAGATGCCGCGCCCTGTCCCACCAAACCTCGACCCTGGGACGATCGCTGCTGTACTCAAGGACACCGCGGTCGTCAGATCGCGAGACAGGATCACCTTCCATACCGCTGTGGGCTCGCGCGAGCAGGGGCTCGACGACCTTACTACCAACGCAATGGCCGTGTGGAACAGGGTCACGGGCAAGTTGGAGCGCGGAGCGGGCAATATCCGCTCCTGCTACATCAAGACCTCAATGGGCCCCTCCATCAAGGTGGAGGTGATTGAGTGATGTCTAAAGCAGCCCCTTGGAAGAAGGACCGAGTGTCCGAACTAGCCGAGATACTCAGCGGTGATGGCATAGTTGGCATCGTGGACATCGGCGGGGTTCCTGCAAACAACATGCTCGACATGCGCAGTTCTCTGCGCGAGCAGATGACGATGACCATGGCGAAGAAGACTCTGATCAAGCTCGCTTGGGAGCAGGCTGGTCGTTCCGAGGAGGAGTTGGAGCAGTTGTTCGAGGGCGCTATCCAGCCTTGCGTAGTCCATTCCGATTCGCTGAATGCCTTCGAGCTGTTCGCCGAGTTGGAGAAGACGCGTCAGGGCCGTGCCGCCAAGGCAGGCGAGTTGGCCCCTATCGACATCGTCGTCGAGAGCGGTCCGACCGAATTCGGCCCGGGTCCCATCGTCGGCGAGTTCAACGCCGTCGGAATCCCGGCCAAAATAGACAGGGGCAAGGTCGCTATCCAGAAGACCATCACCGTTGTCAACGAAGGCGAGGTGATTACTGGCGACCTAGGAATCATGCTATCCAAGCTGGGAATTACACCAATCGAGATCGGGCTCATCCTGACCGGTGCGATAGAGGGCGGCTTCCTGTTCCCTGCCTCTTCACTCAGACTCGATACCGATGGATTCCGAAACGATGTGCTGACTGCGGCGTCCGGTGCCTTCAATCTGGCCTGTAACGCCCGCTGGTTCTCCACTGCCACCACACCCACCCTGCTGTCCAAGGCCAGTAGCGAGGCCATGGCAGTCGCCATCGAAGCGGGAGTCGTCAACGATGATACCGCATCCATATTCATCGCACGCGCGAACGCGCATGCCATGGCCATCGCTGGCCAATTAGATTCCTCAGCGCTTGACAACGCTGACGCCGCCGCCTCCGATGCGGCTGACTCGGATAATGGTGCTGAAGCATCAGCCGAGAAGGAAGAGGGGGAAGAGGAGTAAGCGGGGTCCGATGGACTGGGCTATCTCTTCGATTGAGAAAAAAAAGGTGAAATAAATGGAATATGTATATGCTGCAATGCTACTGCACTCTGCTGAGAAAAACATTGACGAAGACGCTGTCAGCGCGGTCTTGACCGCTGCTGGAGTGGATGCTGATGGAGCCCGTGTGAAGGCTCTCGTCGCGTCCTTGGGCTCTGTCGACATTGGAGAGGCCATGGCTACCGCCGTGGCAGCTCCGGTGGCTTCGGCCGCCCCTGCCGCCGCTGGCGGCGGTGGTGCTGAGGCGGCTCCGGCTGAGGAAGCAGCCGCAGAGGAAGAACCCGAAGAAGAAGACGCGGGCTTTGAAGGCCTGGGCTCACTCTTCGGATGATTCTGCAAAGGCACGATGTGACGCGAAGCCGCTATGGGCGAGAGCCTAGACGACGAGTCGATGGCGTCTAGCCGGTTGCTTGAGATTCCTGTCAGCATCGCCCCTACCGATGCCGTCCGCGCTCTGCGTCTGCTCGGTGAGTCGCGCGGTTGGAGCATGCACCGCATCGAGGAGTCGCGGATGGTCCACAGATGGGCTATTGTGGCCCCCATATCGAGACAGGCGAGGGTGCTCGGTCTGGTTGTGGACGGTGGTGAGGCTGCGGGGCTCTCGATACGCTCCTGGTCATACACCCCCGGCTCAGCCGGCAGGCTCTCGACCGTCTCCTTCGAGATCCCCCGTCAATTAGAGGGTGAGAAATGGGGCTCTTTGTTGCGGGAATGGAGTGATTCGCTGCCTCGCTGCCCTTGGAAGTGGAGTTTCGGCGAGCGTTCGATGATCGGTTATTTCCTACCTGAGTTCCGTCGCTCCAGAGTACTTTTCCGGGGTGAGAGGGTCGATGTTGATGATTGGCGGGGCGACGAATCTGTTGCATGACGGGTTTATCATCCGTCCAGCCTTCTTGGCACCATGAGGAGCAGAGCCGCTCTGATGACCCTGCTTCTGCTGTGCGGCTCGCTGGCCGGCTGCGCCGGCCCACCCGATGAGGACGAGGACGGCGTCACGGACGAGCTCGACCTATGCTCTCTGACCCCAATCGAGGAACTGGTGAACGACAGCGGTTGCTCGGCAAGTCAGAGAGATGGGGATGGGGATGGTATCTCAGATGCCGGTGACCTCTGCACGGAAACTCCTGCTGACGAGATTCCTAACGAGAGTGGGTGCAGTGCGACCGAGCGGGACGGTGATGGGGATGGTTTCGCGGACGCGGACGACTCATGTCCCTCCACACCTGCTAACGAGACGGTTGCCAGTGACGGCTGCGCAGACTCCGAGGTCGATATGTCGATGCGTCCGTGGTGGTGCCACTCAATGGGTTCCGGTCACGGCGAAGGCCAAGAGCACGGCGACCACCTCGCCCCCGCCTATTACGGAATGACGAAGGGGATGCTGTCATGGCAGGACTGCATCGATGTCTCAGAGCAGTTCGGGGATGCTATCGAGTGGGCGATGCAGTGGCCCACAGTCGCCGACGCCGAAGCGGACGGGTTCCACATGGCTGTGGACTACGTCGAGGGGATGGGTACGCATCACGTCCGGCTCGGGGACTTCTCGATGGATGCCGACTTCGACCCTCTCGACCCAGAGTTCCCCGATACTAGGATGGATGGCGTCTTCGATTTCGAAAAACCGGAGTTCCTGATGTACGCCAGCAGCGCACAGGATGCAGAGTTAGTTGGATTCGCATGGTACGTGAAGACCGATTCCGAGAACCCACCGACGGGTTTCCCCGGTGACAACGACTGGTGGCACGTCCATCAAGTGCTGTGCTTCACGAACTCCAGCTTCCAGGTGGTCGGTGAGGACATCAGCGACGAGGAGTGCCATTCCAGGGATGGGACTAATGTGCATCTGGACGATTACTGGATGACCCACGCATGGATCATCGAGCCGTGGCTCACCCAATTCGACGTCTTCACCAACCACCACCCGTGCCTGAAGGGAGAAGGAGCGGAGACTGACTTTGAGGACCCCTGCTGGGATGAATCGGTTAACGGAAGTGGTGATGATGAGGGTAGTGAGCACAACCACTAGTCTCAGTGAGTTCAGCGAACGGGTCCGCCAGAATCAGACGATGAGAGTGTTTGATAGGGGGCGTGCTGACCGCGATACGGGACAGCAATGGACTTCGAGGACCTAGTCAACACACCTCGCAAGATACGCATGCTGAGCATCAGCGTTGCTTTCCTGCTCGCTTTCCCCATCTACTTCCAGATAATGCCGTCACTGATCGACGACGAGATGATGGGTGGTGGGTCGTCTGGTCCGTCGGGCAAGTGGACCGTTGGTTTCGTCGAGACCCCAATAACCATGCAAGAGTCCCAGGTCCTCGGTGATGGAGACACTCATGACACATTCTTCGATGTGATGACCGAGCTCGACATCGGCTACATCGAGCTGGATGTCGACTGCAACGACAACGACGACCCCGGACCCGGATTCACCGACAGCGTCGATGGGAGCAGCGACGTCAGTCAGGCAGAGGGGGAGTTCGAGGACCAAGAGGCGGGCGGTCCGTGCTCGGGAGGCGACTCCGGCTTCACGATGAGGTGGGACGTTACTCACAACTACACAGGCCAGAACATAACTGTCGAGGACATGAGCGAGGGAGAGCTCCGCTCGATGTGGAACGACGGTGGGTTCGGAGAGGGAACGTGGGCTGCAACCATCACTGCTGAGATCAGCACGGCTCCGATTATAGGTGGATTCGTTGATTCCGATGAAGAGTACGACATCACCTGGACGGCGATGACTTACGAGCTCGTGCTGGAGCCGGTCGTCGATGTCGAGACCTGATCACGTCTTGGCGTAGATGCTGATGACATCCCCGTTCTGGATTTCGTGCTCCGCTCCGATGACTCTCGAACTACGAGCGTCCACAGCGCGGATGAAGCCGTCCCCGAGATCGGTGTGGACGGCGTAGGCCAGTCCCTTGGCGGTCGTCCCCTCTGGCACAAGTAGAGCGTCGGGGAGCATGTTGCCCTCACCGTCCACCCAGTGGGTTTCGTCCTGAACGGGATAGGCTACTCTGCGGTTCAGTGTACCGAATACGACTTGAGAGAGCAGCCCGAAGAGGCCACCGCCCTCCCACGAGTCGAGTGACTCGGCTATCGAGGAGAGGGCTTTCCTCTGTGCCTGCGAGAGCTTCCCCTCGCCCTCCGGGGTGATTTCGAACGTGGACCCCCCTGGACTGTGCTCGATCAGCCCTGCTTGCGAGGCCCTGCTCAGAGCCAGTTCGGCTTCGGCGCTTGTAGGCAGGAGGATGCCGCCTTCTCTGCTGATCAACTCCGACAGAGGGGTCCATGAGCCAGAGTGGGCCCTGTCCGCCTTGTTAGCGGCAATAGAAATTGGGAACAGTTCGGCTCGAATCGCCGATGCCATCGCAGTCAGTTCCGAATCGCCCCAGCTCCACGGGACCCCAGCGTCGGGGTGCTTGGAGCGGACAGCATTGAAGCCGGCTGAGACATGTTGCTCAGTGGCTCCTATGCCGGTGAGCTGGTCGACGACGTATTCCATCAAAGCACGATCGCCCTCGGACTGCACCTTTCTCGCACCACGCTTCCAGCCAGTGCTCAGGATGCCGACAATCCAAGCCTCCATCTCCTCAATCAGAAACCTGTGCTCCTCGATGGGGTCCGAGCCGCCACTTCCAACGGGATTACCTTCTATGTCGGTCGAACCGGAGACATCCACGACTTGGATCAGAGCGTCGCAGCGAGCCAAATCCGAGAGGAACTGATTGCCCCTGCCTTTACCCTCGTGTGCACCGGGAACCAGTCCCGCTACATCGACTAGAGTCACCGGGACGAGTCGGCGGTAAGCTTTGCAAGAACCCGAATTGGGAGTGCAGATACTGCCTTTTCGGGGGTCGTCATCCGAAGTCGGTTCCAGTCGCCCCGCCGTCTCCTTGCGTCTACGCAGCTCAGAGCATGCGCACGGAGAGAGTAGTGGCAGCCACGCCACTCCGACGTTAGGCTCGATGGTAGTGAACGGGTAGTTGGCGATGTCGACGGGCGTCTCAGTCATGGCGGAGAACGTGGTCGACTTACCCACGTTCGGCTTGCCGACCAGTCCTATCCGCATGGCATCCCCCGCAAGTGAACCGGGGCACTCGCTCTCAAGGTGACGGTCGGGGCGGCTGCTCACAGTTCTGTGGCGCTTCCGGCATCGTCGCTCTCTCCGACGGGTACCACCGTTGTATCCAGATTCGCCCCTCCGGCTAGGATTCTGCGCACGGAAGTGGGGGAGGCGAGCGAGTACGACTCCGGAGAGATGCTGCTTGAGGTATCCCTGACCGAGTCCACTCTGGCTCCACGAAACAGACCGCTGACAGCGTTGAGTGAATGCATCACTGCACCGACAGCGGTGCCGTAGAAGAGTACTGCGCCGACGACCCGAAGGTCACCTGACAGCGAACTCGGATCCTCAACGGTAGCTTCTATCAGAGCCATGTCGATCATATCGGCCATCATGGTAACCGTCAGGCCGAGGAAGGCGCCCCCCGCCATCATCCAGAAGGCCCAACGGGCGCGATTTCGAGACAGCAAATGCCTGCCAGTGACGGTAGGGAACAGATGCAGAGCAGCTCCGAGCGAGAGTGGTACCAAGATCAACCAGATTCCCATCAGCATCAGAGTGCCAGCAAGCCCGGAGAACTCCGGTGTCGCTGCGAACGCGTCAGACTGGATGAACAGAGAACCGATGGCGAGCGGCAGCAGCATCGAGGCCCCTAGGTTCAGTTCAGCGGTGCCGGCTGAATCGGCGTTCTCGACGAAGGCGTCTCCTCCTCTCAGTGTGATGAGCACATTGGCTGCCAGAGCCATTATCGGTATTGTCGCGAGAGCCATCAGGAAGGCAGCGACCAAATTGTCCTCCGAAGTCACATGGAGTTCCCCGAAATTCAGCCCGAGCATATCTGCGGCCATCCTGCCGTCGACTTCACCCATCGGGTTGATGGTGGCTATTGAGCCGACTAGTACTGCGGCTGCGAGAGATTTGGACCACAATGGGTTACCAGTGGAGCTGGATGAGGCGTAGAGTGCTATTCCGGCTGCTGAGGCGAAGAAGAAAGTGCCACCAACCATGTGTCCGAGAAGCCATTGGCCGACACCGGTCTCGATGGAGCCAGAGACGAATATCGCGGCCGTCGCTACCGGGTCCGCCAGCAGACCGAAGATGATCAGCCATCCCGGTATCGCGAGCGGGCCTTGGCGCTTGGAGACGGTCAGAAGTTGATTGGTTATGATGGCTAAGAACGCTACAACATGCATCACCGTACCCATGAAGATGATGTTGATACCCAGTACCTCAGAGTCGTGTGCCCCTATCACCAAGACCAGCACGGATATGGTCCAGAGGAAAGAGACTAGCGTTGCGTTCTTCTCGCTGGCGAGCTCTGTTCGGGCAAGCCGCGGTAGAATATGCAGACCGGCGCCAATCAGAAGCATCCCGATGCCACCGTAGAGGACTGCGTAGTTGCCTGCGTACAGGAGAGATCCAGATGTGGGGCTGTAGCCCCAGGCGGACAGGCTGTGCAGTGCCAATGGGTCATGCATCATCCAAAGTCCTTCGAAAGTCAGCGTGGAAGCGGCCAAAAGCCAGAGCAGCCCCTGCATGATCCAGGCCTTCGGGGCAGAGCCGGGTCTTCCCTCGACGAGGTCGATTCCCGGGCCCAGCGCCTTCTCGAGCATGAACATCCCCATGCTCTTGGCGACGTCGTTGAATATCGACAGCCCGTTCTGCATCAGGAAGTAAGTCAGTAGCATGAGGGCCCAGAAGACTGCCATTGATGTCAGAACGTCGTCCATGGCAATCCCTCACTCGCTGGTGGCCTCCGTCAGCATGGTGGCTATTATCGCGAACGCCCCCAGCATGACACCTAGGATGAAGAACCAGATTCCGGAGTCGAAAACTCCCTCGAACACGGGTAGTATCTCCGAAATCACCGGCAATTCCCGTCCTGGATAGAGGATGCTGTGGAGGACCAGGAGCGATAGGGCTGTGACTAGCCCCAAGGCCAAGATGACCCAGGATGAGGCCGGTTCCTTCTCCCCTTGCAGGAACTCGCCTACCGCCTCAGAGTTGCCCTCAGACATCTTGGTCCCTCGCCCGTGACCCAATGGGAATGATGCTACCACCGGAGATTGCGCCTTAAGCATTGGGCGAGGGACTCCGTCCCTCGCGCTAAGGTGCGCGAGCTAGGTCGACGGGGGAGCCCCTTCTGTCGACCCCAGTACCCAGAGGCGTCGGCAGGCTCAGGTCGTTGTCGACCTCGGTCCTCCAGACCCTCTTGCAATCGCAGTCCAGGCCTGCGAATTCGCCAATGTCGGCTGAGACCGAGTATCTCTCTATGGCAGCGACGATGTCCATGTCGCAGGCTCCGCAGTTGTGCGCGCCCCTGATCCGGCCTCCCGCGGTCGGGTGGACTATGATGCGGGCGCCGGCTTTCGAGACGTCGTCGTGGACTTGCTCGAGCATCTCGACCAACGACCACAGCCAGGGCGGACGGTACTCGCGGTTGCGGAATAGGCGCTCTACGATGGTTCGCTTCTGGATGTTCATCGGATTGACCGAGACATCGTCCGAGAGGGGTGCGACCTGACTGATCCATTTGCTGGTGTGTTGGAGGGCGTCGCCCTCGGACATGAAGGGTGGCTTGAACAGGAGATAGGTCTTGACACGGAGTCCGTTCTCCCTCAGCATGTCGATGGAGCGGTGCCATTGCTTCGTGGAGAATCCCTTGTTGACATGGAATCTCAGCACTGTGTCGTCGTAGGCCTCCAGTCCGATAGCCACGGTACAGCCGGGATGGCGCTCGGCGACCCAAGCGATCTTCTCCGGCGTGCACATCTGCGCCTGCGCCTCGATGACTAGGTCCAGCCCCCTTTCGTGGGTCTCCCTCAGAATAGCCTCCTGCCACTCTGGGGGGTTCTCGCGGTCCTCGAAGAAAGTCCCAGAGGTATACACCTTGACCATGCTGCAGCCCTCGAAGTCGTCGAGCCTGCGCTTGGCCTCGTCCCACTGCGCGAACAGGTCGTCGGCTGTCACATCGTCGCGGACGTCGTTGAAGTAGCCGCAGAAGGTGCAGCCGGACTTCCACCACCAGACGCACCCGCGGGTCCTGAAGATCACCGTGGCAGCGGTGCAATGAGTACCATCAGGCAGAATCTCGGGAGTCTTGTAGACCGTTGCCAGCTCGGTGGCGTCCCACGACTCCCGTTTCCTCACCGAACCAGGGGTGTTCTCGGGGGCCTTGACCAGATGGTGGACCTTGACGGCCTTCGAGCCGTCCCCCAGCATCCCCGACGCCTGTGCCATGGCGCTGCCGTCGCCGGCGACGACTTGAGGGTGCCGTAGACGATGCTTTAGGGTCATAGTTAGGTGACAGGTTTGCGGGAAGGGGTGACATGCGGGGCTTCCACCTGATACAGAACGTCCTGTCTGTGCTGGTGATGCTGTTCATCGCAGTGATCTGGGGGATTTCGGCTGCTCCCGGCTATCTCATCGTGATGTGGATCAGGGACCGCGTGGTCGGCGAGGGTCTGCTTATGGAGGCTGTCGGAACCGGCATCGGACTCGGTCTGGGCTACCTCTGCTGGGGCATCTGCATGGTCCTGCTCTGTGGGTTGCTGGGTGGACTGCTAAGGCCCAGGCTCGATGAGGGCAGGGTCCCTCTGGAGTCATTCACAACAATCCAGTGGGCCTGGTCGATGATATTCCACCGCTCAGCCCTGCTCTTCCTGTGGGTGCTTGTGCCCTCGTTCCTCGGCAACGTGTACTACAGATTGATGGGAGCCAAGATCGGCAAGGGCGCCCAGCTGAACACGGACAACATCAACGATGCCGGGATGGTGACTCTCGGGGCAGGGGTCGTGATGGGCGGTCATGCCACCATCAACGCGCACCTCACTGAGAAGGGCGAGCTGGTCCTGTCCCCGGTCAAGGTCGGCGACGGTGCCCTGCTCGGCTCCGGAAGCATCGTCCAGCCCGGGTGTGTGATTGGCGAGGGGGCGGTTATTGCCTCTAGGGCGGTCGTCCCGAAGTGGACCGAGGTGCCGCCTGGAGAGGTCTGGGGCGGAGTACCTGCTAAGTGCATCAGGCTGGCTGACGGAACGAAACCGGGTGATTGAATGACCAAGTGCAAGGGCTCCAACGAGGATGGTTCGGTTTGTGGGCGCCCATCGATGTACAAATCCGATTACTGCAAGAATCACAGAACCCAGGATCCCTCATTCACTGTCTGCATGGGCAAGAGGGGGAACGGCAGGCCCTGC
>JAKUUO010000003.1 GCA_022448665.1 Candidatus Thalassarchaeum betae
CCGGAGGGCCGCCACGAAGAATGAAAAGCCGTCAAGTATCAGCGGTGGAGTACCGAGGTGGAACGATGCTCAGAGTAACAGCCAATACAGGGTTGCTCAAGGAAATCACCGATTGCCTCTCGATTCTCACGGAGGAGGTGAAATTATCGTGGGGCGAGAAAGGGCTGAGCGTCAGCGTAGTCGACGGTTCGCACGTCGCCCTCCTCTCGGCCGTCGTCTCCGATGTATGCTTCGAGACCTATGAGGTCGAACCGGTTGAGATCGGGCTCGAACTCGGCAAGCTTCGAGATCTGCTGAATCTCCCCGGCCTTGAATCCAACCTCGTCGAGATCGACTACGACGAGAACGTGGGCGCACTGAACGTTCGAATCGGCGAAGTGCACAGAATCCTACGCGGCCTCGATACAGGATCGATGCAGGACCCCAAGTTGCCGGTTTTGGAGTTCGACAGCAGCGCCACTATCAGCTCGGAGAAGCTCTCTCGGGCGCTTCGAGCGGCCAAGCTCGTCGGCGAGTTGGCCGACCTCAGCATTGACTCGAAGGAGCTTCGTATTTCCGTGACCGTTGAGGCCGGTGAGGGAGTCAATGTCCGCTTCGAGGCGGGTGAACTCAGCGAACTGGTCTGCGCTGCTCCGACCCAGTCGACTTACTCACTGCAATACCTAGAGGTTCTGACTCGCAAATTGGCCGCTGGGCTCGCTCAGGATGTCCAGGTCCAGTTCCAGGACCGGTACCCGCTCTGCTTGCAGTGGAACAGCAACGATGGCGGTGCTGAGTGGAAGTTTTACCTGGCTCCTCGTGTCTCCAACGAGTGACAAGCGACCCGTGGTTAAATGAGTGCGAACTAGGGCCGGCAGGCCGTGAGCCGATCTGTGTGCGTCATTGTTCCCAGTGTCGGGAACCAGGTCGAACTGGGTATCACCCTCGACGGTTTGCTCGCTCAGAGCTACTACGGGCCCTGTGAGATTGTCGTGGTAGGCCCGGGTGCTGACCCGGGTCGCGAGCAGGCTGAGTCGAGGGCGGTGCGCTTCATCGACGATGCAGGCTCGCGAACCCGCGCAGACGCCTGCAATGTCGCTCTGGACGCGACAGAATCCGAGCTGGTCTTCTTCACCGACGATGACGTGATTGTTGCCCGAACTTGGGTTGAGCAGTTGGCACGCTGGTTCGAGAGGCCCGAGGTGGCAGGAGTCGGCGGGCCCAACTTCGCCCCGCCGGAGCACTCCACCCTACAGCAGCAGATCATCGATGTCAGCTTCTGCAGCAGGATCTTCACCGTGGGAACGAACTACGGCAGGAAAGGGGCGGGGGAACTCGATGAGGTCGAGCAGCTGCCCGGGGTCAACTCCGCATATCGGCGCTCTGTACTGCAGGAGGTCGGAGGCTTCCCGCCCGGTTGCATAGGTGCCGAAGACGTCATCCTCGACCACATGATTCGGCAAGCCGGCCACAGGCTGTGGACCGACAGGACAGCTGTGATGTGGCACCGTCGCAGGGACCTCTCAAGGGTGAAGAGGCAGATTCGCAACTACGGTCTGGTCAGGACTCTAGCGAGTCACGAGCACCGCGAGTTGCGCGCCTGGAGCCACACTATTGTGGCGATGTTTCCCCCGATAGTCCTGAGTGCCTTCGCCTTCTTCTTCTGGGGGCTCGCCAACGGCGGCCTGAACTGGCCCGAGTTCTGGGACATCTCGTACGAGACCGTTCCGATGGGGTGGCCTCGCGCAGGAGTCCATACTCTGGTCAGCCTGATCGTTCTGTACAACCTCATTGCCTGGTACGGGGCTGCCAAGGGAAATTCCCCTTGTCGAACTCCTAAAACCGTCTTCCTTTCCTCTATTGCGACTTTCGCGTTGCACTGGAACTATGGAATGGGTGTGCTACAAGGTTGGTGGCGCATCTTCACCGGCAATTCCGGACTGCAGATTGACGATAGGTCCAGAGACTAACTCAGGCCTCTGCCGCGCCCAGCTCCCCGGTCTGGATCAACCACTGGCTTGCGTATACGGCGTCGTTGGAGAGCAGTTCTCTGTGGATGCCACGCTCGACGATGGCTCCGTCGACCATCGCGATAATCTCGTCGGCGTTGCGAATGGTGGCGAGGCGGTGAGCGACCGCGATGGTGATCCTCTGTGAGTCCCCGTTCGAGCCGCCGAAGAGCGACATCTGAATGCGTTTCTCGGTCTCGGCGTCGAGGGCCGCCGAGGCCTCGTCGAGTATCAGCAGGTCGGGGTCCTTGAGCAGGGCACGCGCCAGTGCTACTCTAGCGCGCTGGCCTCCCGACAGCATGACGCCCCGGTCCCCGACCATCGTGTCAATACCATCCGGAAGCTCCGAGACGAATTCCCATGCGCCTGCGGTCTCGAGAGCCTTCCGAATCTCATCGTCTGAGGCCTCGCGGGCATAGGAGACGTTGGACTTCACATCACCGAAGAACATGAACGGGTCCTGGGAAACGAAGCCGATTCTGTCGCGGACTGACGCGATGGCGTAGTCGTTGATGTCTATGCCGTTGATCTTCACCGTGCCATGCTGGGGCTCGTAGAACCTCTCGACCAGCTTGAGGATGGTGCTCTTGCCTGCCCCGGTGTGCCCCATCACCCCGAGGAACTCCCCCGAGGAGGCGGAGAACGAGATGCCGTTGAGCACGTTGGCCTCCGATGTGGGATAGGCGAAGGTGACGTCGTCGAACGAGATCGAGCGGATTGGGCTATCGAGCGGGATAGCGTCGGGCTTGTCAAAAATCGACGGTTCGAGGTCCATCAGTGCGAACACACGCTTGGAGGCTGCCTCACCTCTCTGAATCTGGCCAATTAACATCCCCATGACAAACATTGGCATGGTTAATCTTGTCGAGATCAAAAGGTACGTGACAAATTGGCCAGGAGTGATCTCGCCGGACGCCATGAGCCAGCCACCTGCCGAGACCAGTAGGCCGAAAGACAGGCCGGCCACAACGTAGATCCCCGGGATGAATCGGTTGCGCAGGTTGGCGGCGAGAATCGCCTGGTCGCGGTAGTCGCCGCTCTCTCTCTCGACGCGAGCGCGCTCGAAGTCGCTTGCGTTGTAGGCCTGTACTGTGACGATTCCAGCAAGCACGTTCTCGAGGATGCCGACTATCCCGCCTGTGCTCTCACGCTGCTTGCGATAGCGCGGCTGGATCCTTGTAGAGAACCAGATCACCATGGGGATGACCAGGATCAGGGGGATGCCTAGGATCAGCGACAGCGTCGGTGACATCCAGAACATTATCGCGAACGAGGCGGAGAAGGTGATTATTATCCGGATTATCGATGTGGAAGAATCCGAAACTACGTCCTCCAACTGCGCGACATCAGCAGAGAGGACCGACATCAGATTGCCTGTCTGACGGGTCTCGAAGTAGGACGCCTCCATCGCCATCAGGCTGGTGGTGGCGTCCATTCTGATATCGTGTTGAACCATGTACGCAGTACTCTGCCACATGTACTCGCTGATGCCCTGAAAGACAGCGAGGAAGGTGAACGAGACCAGAATGAGAAGACCGAAGCCGAATTCGACGGACCCTATGGGGCCCACTTCCGGAAGGTGACTCGAACTGACCAAGGACTGTATGGTGGAGCTGGTGAACGTTCCGCTCTGGTACCAGTCTGCCGCCATCCCGATCACGATAAATGGTATCAGGTCGAACGCGCGGGCTGCCGCATTGGCGGCGACTCCACCGGCTGCACGCTTCCAATATCTCTTGAGATAGGGGACGATGCGCCATATCTTGCGGCCGACGATCTGCTTCTCGTCAAGGAGGTCGGATTCGTCCTTGCTGATTGCTATGCCCGGAGCGGCGGCATCGTCGTCTTGTGACACGTCCCTCCGTCAGGAGGGACGCGTTTGAATGCTTCACTCGTCGATTTCGACCACCAAATCGGTTTAATGGATGGCTCGGCTCGGCAAGTCAAGCGCTCTTGATCTAGTCTGGTTATGATTACGGGTTTCCAACCCGTCCACGGGGATTCGAATTCCCCAGAGCGCACCATCAACCACCACTACGCTCAGTTCATCAACCAGCCCTCAGTGGCTCGTTCATGCTACTCCGTCAGAAACTGGGTGTTGTCTTGATGTTCCTGTTCCTGCCGATTAACGGCCCCCTCTGGAGGATGGGGCTTGAAGAGCTGGGTTACGAGGTCACCCTAGGTGATTTCCAGGGATTCGTCGTGACCGTCATCCTGTTCGTGACGGGTGCCGTTATGACTTTCATGCCCGAACTCCGGTGGCCTAGCGACTAGAGTACAAATCAGCAGGCCACTCACTGTGGATGCTCATCATCAGGTCACTGACCTCGTCGTCGCTCCAGTCGGCCGAGAGGAGTGCAGAGCACAGTTGCTGGGTGCGCTTGGGCACGGTCTTGGGACCCAGCACAGCGCCCGGTCGTCGGGGGTCGTCTAGGAAGTCCGTCTCCATGCCCCATGGGGATGCCGCCGAACGAGCCGTCTCGGCCAGCCTCTCGACGCTCCGCTTGCCCACGCTCACGGTGGCCGCGAGTCCGTGGGTGAAGTCGGCGCTGACATCAGCCGGTGCGTAGTGCCGAACCGCCCGGTCCCTCGGCAGACCGGCCTTGTCGCACAGCCCGGCGAGTTCCCTGCAGGTCGCCTCGCCGTTGTCCTCGACATGCAGCTGGATCGTAGCCCCTGCTCCTGCGGCAAGCGACATGACCTCGAGGAGGAGGTCGTTGGCGGCCGCCCAAGTCTGCTCATCGACAGGGTAGTGGGGCCTGCCGACCTCTCCGAGGCAGACTGCTTCGCCGGCCTCGATATGCTCGAGAGCGAGGCCTGCGGCCTCGAGGTGGAGTTCTGTCGACCTCTCGAGGCCTAGGGTCTCTATCTGATGAGCCCACGCCACCGGATGCGGTCCAAGCACGACTCCGACGTCGATTCCGAACTCATCCCTGACCTCGTCGGCCATGCTCAGCGTGTCCGTGTAGGCAGCTCGGTAGCCGTCGAGGTCTGTGGGCAGAGCAGCGGAGAACCCCGGCTTGTGTACCAGCATGATTCCAGTGCCGCCCGAGCGAGTGAACTCGGAGATTGCGTCGAGGAACCTGTTGGAGCGGTCGAGGTGTAGGTGCTGGTCTAGTATGGCGCCGGTCCAGAGTCCGTCGACCAACATGCTCTCACGCTAGGACTCCTTCTTCCTCCAGCAGGCCGGCCCAGTGTCGGACAGCCATCTCGGCGACCTTCTTGGAGGCCTGCCCGAGGATCACTCCATGGCCGTTATTGAACATCAGGAGCTCTGTGCTGTGCAGTCTAGCGGTGATCCTGAGCGCTCCGAGTCGGTGGTCCATCTCGATGTCCGCGAATCTCTCCGCGGCGAGATCGAGCATAACTGCTCGCCCGATAGAGAATCGGATGAGCATGTCGCCTGACTCCATCTGCAGGTTCTCATCCGACTGGCCGAGGGTGAGAAGCAGCTCCTGGATTGCGAGTCTTGCGACTTCCTCGCGCGCTATACCGTGAACGAGCACCGAGCCGTTCGGCTCGATGACGAAGGTTGCGCGCGGCCGCTCGTGGCTCACCACGACGTAGGGGTCACTGACCGAGCCTCCGGCGAGTGAGACTGCTTCCTGATGGTTGATTGGGGCTGATGGGGTGAAGCGGTAAGTCTGGGTCTCGACGTCGATGACGATTCTTCCCTCCTCCATGTTCAGCCCTCCTTTTGCACCGGCTCCGCGTCCGGCCAGGCACCGACTGCAGCCTCCAAGGAGGGCAGAGACGCCTGATGGACCGGAACCAGCAGGGTGGAATCCCTTGCTCCAGCATCTTCAACCCTCCTGTTCTCGCTCAGATCTGCGAGTGCCCCCCTCAAACGGGCCGCAAAACGGTGGTTTCGCTCTGCGAGCATCTCCGGCGAGAGGAATCCCTGCTCCTCTACCCACCAAGTGGCGCACGAGGCCGCGGCGGCACCCAAGTCCGTGTCGACCCCCTTGGCCATCTCGACCTTGGGGATCGCCTCGGAGCGGGTCCTCCTCCAGCGTCTTGAGGTTGTTAGCGTGGACAGCAGGGAGGTGACTCGAGAATGCTCGTCAGCGCTCCTCTCGAGCCAGTTCAACCACGATTCGTCGTCCATTTCAGGCTCGATAGGGTAGATCGGCATGCCACCTCTGGCGTTGTCCGCGTGCAGCAGCAGCCGGAACTGCTCGGGATCCGGGATCTTGGGGCCATCTACCTCGTACTCCTGCAGGTCCTTCATCAGCCGGCCTAGGACGGTTCCCGATGCTATCGCGGCCTCGATGTGGACCCCCGGGCTCTCTCTGTCCTGCTCCTCGTCCTGCCTCCAACCGCCTAGGTCACTCTCGCTGAACAGGAGAGCCAGTCCGTCCCAGGAATCCCTGTATCTCAGTGAGCTCGGCATCCGCACGCATGGAAGATGCGGCCACAGCACGATGCGTCCGCCGTCAGGGTCCTCCAGAATCGCTGGATTCCACTGCAGTCGGGGCACTTCCACGGCTCTGCGAGCGGCCGCCCTCGGTTGAAGACAACGGTCGAAGAACCGATTCGAGGAAGATTGCAGAAATGTTAGATTGAAGGAGGATGGGCTCTCGAGGGCGGCTGAGAGACATGGGTGAGCCTTACTCCCTCGAGCCAGTTGTGCTGCTCAATGAGGTGTTTCCTGGCCATACAAATTCAATGGACACTCTCTATGGTGGCCATCTGATGTCGATTATGGACACCGCGGCTGGGATGGTCTCAAGCAAATTCGCTCACAGTGAATTCGTCACCGTCTCAGTAGACGCTCTGAAGTTCCGCATGCCGGCCTACCAGGGCGATATCATCCGCACAACAGCCAGGGTCGTCTGGACCTCGCCGCACACCGCTGGGGTCCATGTGGTATCTTGTAGGCTGTCGCGCTCTGAATGGGAGGGAGAGGAGATCTGCTCGGGCTTCTTCTTCATGGTGGCCGTCGACTCCGACATGCGTCCGGCCGAAATTCCTCAGTTCACCCCCGAGACTGAAGAGGAAAAGGGACTGTGGAACAGGGCTCAGGCCGCCCGCGACGCCATGGGATGACGGCACAGTGTTCTGATAATTCGATTCGGAGGGCTCGGACGGCGCTCGGCTCGTGTGCGCGTAAGGGGCGCGCGCGAGGACTCAGCACCCCGAGCAGTTATAGCCAATCAGAGTCGCTCAAACTGCCGGATGTACTCAGTCGGGCGAGAGCCCGACCAGGATGAAGATAAGTCGGAGCTCTTCGGAAATCTGAGTCTGGTCGGGTCTGGAGGCAGGTTTGTCGCGGTCCTCACCAAGCGTCAGCTGACGCTGGAGAGATTCGATGGGCATGGGATTCGTCTTTCTCTAGGGTCGATCTCAAGAATGCGCCACATGAAGGTCCCAATGCTGCCTGATGGGGCCATTCCCCTGGGTCTCGTTGCGATCTACCTCGGAGTGAGTGTCATGCTCCCTCCATACGCCATGGTGGCAACAGCTGCGGGAGCGTTGACTCTCCTCGGATACCTGGTCTCCCGGACCTCGGTACTCGCCATCGAGACCGAGGCTGGTGACAGGCACATCGTCTCCGGTAGTGAGGGAGTTCTGCTCAGACTGTGCCTGATGGTCGACAGAGTCAGGCACGGCAACTCGATAGAGGAGGCTAGGATGGGGCTGGAACACATCGATGCAGAGTTGCCGTCATACCCTGCCTTCAGGGACGCGGGCGGTGCGCTGCCGGAGCCAAAGGGGCTTCTAGCCGCACCGGGGGATGACCTGGTGGTGAGCGAACTCGAGGAGGAGTTGATGTCCTTCGACTTCGATACCCCCGCACCTCCAATTACTCCAGAGGTGCCAGCAACCACCGCGGAGCCACTGCTCTCCTGGGAGGCGGAGGAACCGGCCGCACCCGCACCGCCGTACTCACCACCTATCTATCAGCCACAGCCCCCACAGGAACCGGTTCGCTCAGCCTACGAGAGAGCCTGGAATCGCGAGGAGACCCCCTCTTGGTACACCGAGAAGCCTGCCGCAGGCAGCAGGATAGATTCAGCCGGAGAGGATGCTGCCGGAGCCATGGACCTGTTCGGCGAAGGTGGCATCTTTGATGCTGAGCCGCCCTCCAACTACTCTCCACCGACCACCTCGACACCCTACAGCGCCCCGACTCCCGATCCACCGACCTATACGGCACCCAGCACCTACATCCAAACCACTGGCCCTCCACCGATGGAGAGAAGGCCGACCAGTTCTGAGATGATCAGGAGGGCTCACGACAGATTTGGCCCCCCAACAGGACCTTACTCCGGGCCCAGCCTGCCTGCTCCGACCGAAGCAGCTGTCCGCGACGAATGCAGGGCCGGTATAGTGAGACAGGCACGAGCCAAGCAGGCCCTTCTGAGCCAAGGAGGAGGATATCAACCACCCACCCTCGACGCCGCCAGCCTCGAGGAGTTCCCCGGAATATCGAAGCTGGCTAACTCCATGAGCACCGGACGAATCAGGTCCAACAAGAGGGCAATACAGAAGTCGGCCCCTAGCTGGATTGAAGTCCTGCTGCGCCCCACTGCCCGACCTGTTAGGGGCAGAAGTCATTCCTATGCCTCCGAATACGGTGACGGTGACGGGGAGGTAGCGCGCTCTGATGCTCATTTCCAGAGTTCCCAACACATCCGACTACGGAGTGACCAGGAACACCAAGCAGACGTAGCGGCACACGGTAGAGGGATTCAGGAGGCGCAAAGCCACTCAGCCAGGGACGTCTTGAGCGAAGTCGTCAACAGGGTGTCGACCGGTGAGGAGAGGAGCCCGACAGACTTGCGCCACTCAGCGAGCGGGCTGAGATTCTCGCAGTTGAGAAGGACCTCGTCGAAGGGAGATCCTCATCCGCTACCAGGAATCCGCAGATTGGAGTAGTCTCACAGCCCGACCATTCGTCTGTACTTGTCGGCGCGGGCGTGGTACTTCCCACGCTCGAGCGCGTAAAGTCCCGATGCGCCCAGTCCCTCGATTGTGAACGAGGCTGTCACAGTAGCGTGCAACAATGCGTTGCGCATGGTGTCGAGCTGATTCAAGGCGCCCTTGCGTCCGGCTATGTTGGCCAGCAGTGCACCGGCGAAGGAATCGCCGCATCCCGTGGGGTCAACCAAGTCATCTGTAGGGTAGGCCGGGAGGGTGATGGTGCCGCACGGGAGGTAGGCTACCGACCCGCTACTGCCTCGCTTGACGATTAGACTGCGGGGGCCCGGTCCGGCGGCCTCACCGCCGTACAGGGCGACGCCGGAGCGAACCATATCCACGGCGCGAGAGAGGATACCGTCGCCTGCTATCGAGCAGACCTCCTCCTCGTTCAGTATCGCGACGTCAACTTTGCGCAGGGCCTCAGACAGGGTCTCGAACTCGGTCTCGATCCACAGCATGAAGGAATCCAGTGCGGTCACGGCCGCGCCGGGGCACTGGTCAAGCACGGAGACTTGGGTGCGAGGATGCGTGTTGGCGCAGAACAGGACGTCGGGGTCATTCCAGATAACGGGAATCTCGGGACTGAAGTCCTTGAGCACGTTGACATCGGTCGAAATCGTATGGACCTCTTCCATCGAGCCCTCGTATCGACCGGACCACCGGAAGGTCTGGCCGTCCCTGCGAACGACTCCCGCTAAGTTGAGGCCGGCTTCCTCGAGAATGCTCTGGGCCTCGCTCGAGAAGTCGGTTCCGACCGCGCTGACCAGACCCACCCTAGGTGGCCTCCTAGGTTGCAGTGGCATGTGGAATACAGATGATAGCCCAGCGTGAGTGGCAGCCCCGCCGAGCAGGTCTGAGCCGCTGGCCTCGGGGGTCTCGATATCATCGAATCCAATGCTGCCTACAATCACCATCTCCACAGCCTCACCTCCCGTCCAGCAGTCCTTGGTGCCCGTCGAGATATCCGACGTTCACTTCTCTATTGCGGAAGTCGGTCTCGTTCAGGATAGCCCGATGCAGGGGTATCAGGGTGTCCACTCCGATAATCAGGGTCTCGCCCAACGCTGCGTCCATCTTGGCGATGGCCTCCTCCCGTGTGGGCGCCCACACAATCAACTTGGCCAGCAGTGAGTCGAAAGAGGGTGGCATGTCGTATCCCGTGTGCGCGTGCGTGTCCACGCGCACGCCCGGGCCGCCGGGCCAGTGGCACTCCCATATGCGGCCTGGAGATGGCTCAAGTGTGAACGGGTTCTCGGCGTTGATCCTCGTCTGGATGGCGTGCCCGCTGAGCTTGACGTCATCCTGAGAGAGGGGTAGCGATTCCCCAGCAGCCACGCGTATCCCAAGAGAGATTAGGTCGACACCGGCTATCATCTCAGTCACTGTGTGTTCAACCTGAACCCTCGGATTGACCTCAAGGAAGTAGAACTCGCCTTCGGCGTCGCGGAGGAACTCAAATGTCGCCAGTCCTTCGTAGCCTACAGCCTCGGCTCCAGCTACCACCTTTGCTCCCAACTCTTCGCGAACCTCTTCAGACAGCCATGGACCCTCTTCGATGATCTTCTGGTGCCGGCGTTGGATGGAGCAGAATCTCTCGCCGAAATGTACTGCCTTCGAGCCGTCGGCGAGAATTTGGAATTCGATGTGCTGGGCGCCTTCGATGAACTTCTCGACGAAGACCCGGTCGTCACCGAAGGCCGAGAGCGCTCGGCCCTGGCAGAGTCTCAGTGCGGCTTCGAACTCATCCGGGGAATTCACCACCTGAATCCCGATGCCACCGCCACCGGCCGCGGCCTTGATCATCACCGGGTAGCCGATGACAGCGGCTGTGCTGATGGCCTCGTCCCGATCGGACACCGGCTTGCCAGAACCCTCAGCGACTGGCAAGCCGGCCTTGACCATGGCTTCTCGGGCGGCCAGTTTGTCACCCAGCAACCTCAGCACCTCGGGCCTCGGCCCGATGAACTTGATGCCCTCCTCGGTCAGCCTCTCAGCGAAGGTAGGGTTCTCAGCGAGGAACCCATAGCCCGGGTGGACAGCATCGGCTCCAACTTCCTTGGCCGCTTCTACTATCGCCTCGATGTCCAGATAGGAGGCCAAAGGGTCGTCACGGGCGATGAAGACGCCCTCGTCGGCCAGACGCACGGGGAGCGTGAGTCGGTCGTCGCGGCCGTGAGTGACGACCGCTTCGACTCCAAGGGCGCGTAAAGAGCGCAGTATCCGCAGCGCGATTTCGCCGCGGTTCGCGATGAGTACCCGCCGGAACATGGTGAAACCCCCTACGTGCGCGCCGTATGAGTCATGCGGATTCAAGCAGGGCTCAGTAGACGTCCCTGAGATATCGCTTCTCGGTCTTCATCAAGCCCGTCTCAACGTACTCCTTGGCTTCGTCGTCGGACATGCCGCCGTATTCGGCGCAGATCTCTATGAAGGTGGAATGCACGTCCTTGGCCATGTAGTTCTTATCGCCGCAGACGTAGAAGTAGCCACCACCGTCCATCCATCTCCAGATCTCCTCGCCGTGCTGCTTCATGAGGTGCTGGACGTACACCTTCTCCGGGCCTGCACGAGACCAAGCGAGGTCGTGCCGGTCGAGAACTCCATTCTCTTTCCAAGCCTCCATCTCCTCCCGGTAGAGGTACTCGCCCTCCTCGGTCCAATCGCCGAAGAACAGCCAGTTGCGCCCAGTGGCGCCGTCGATTTCGCGCTGCTGCAGGAAAGCCCTGAAAGGCGCGACACCGGTTCCTGGGCCGACCATGATGGCGTCGGTGGAGCCGTCATCGGGCAGAACGAATGAGCGGGTCGGCGACATGAACACGCCGATCTCGGTATCGCTGACCTCACAGCGTTCGGCTAGGAAGCCGGTGCACAGGCCGGTCCGGTCACGCCCGTGGTGGTTGTATCGAACGATGGCGACGGTCAGGTGTACGGTACCCGGTTCGTGGTCGGGGCTGCTTGCTATCGAGTAGAGTCGCGGCTTCAGCCGGTCCATCCCATCGATGAGTTGCTGGGGGGTGAATCCTATGTGGCCGAAGTCGGAGAGAGCGTCGATGTAGTCGCGCGACCAGATGTAGTCCTCCATCGCCTTGGAATCTGCAGTGAGTTCGTTCCAGAGAGTTTCGGCGGGGTCGCTGGCGGAGCCTATCTCGGAGTATCCCTCGGGGATGTCCTCATCCACTCCACTACCTTCCCAATCCATCAGGAGAGAGCCGTCGTCTGAGGATACGCGCTGTCGCTTTACGATGCGAATCTCGATAGTGCCTGCATCGGAGGACAGCCGAGGGCCTAGTGCTCCGACCCACTTCTTCGACGTGCGGTGAATTTCATAGCGGTCTGTGAGTGCCTCGCGCAGGTTGCACGCCCCCAAGTGAGTCTCGACCTCCTCGTCTCCCGAGAAGTTGCACATGGAGAGGACCTCGTCGACCAGTTCTGGCGGGCATCTTGGAATCACACCGATGGCATCGCCCGCCTTGTACTCCAATTCGGAGTCGCCCAAGTCAATGACGACGTGGTGGGTCTCCTTGCGTGATCCCTCTCCATTGAGAACATAGTTCTCATTGAGTTTGGACGAGTATGGATTCTTCGCGCTCCAGTCTGGCATGTCGAGGCCCCGAAATCTTCAGGCCTCGCGAAACACGGCCTGTTTATGAAGAAATGCTGAACGGAGACAGTCGCGGTTCTGACGGGGCAGGCGATGAGGTCAAGTCATGAGCCTCCATCGGGGTTCGTGGCGCGCATTGACTTCCTCGGCACCGGCAACGCGTTCTCCCCTCCGGGGCGCATGCACGCCCTGATACTGCTGGATGGCCACGTGTTGGTGGACACGCCCCCCACAGTCTTGTTCCAGCTCCAGCGCGCCGGAGCCTCACCGGCCGACATCGAACATCTGCTGTTCACCCACTGGCACGCGGATCACACATTCGGTTTCCCCTTCCTCCTGCTTGAGCGGCAACATGTCTCCGATCCGGATTCCACTCGCGCACTCAGCGTGCATCTGAGACCCGGCGGCAGAGACATCCTGGGCCTGCTGTGCAGAATGGGTTTCCCAGGCAGTTTGGACGCCGCCCTCGAAGGGAGGGTGAACTGGTCGGAATCTGAATCTGGAGAGTTGGTAGGAACCGAGTGGAGCTTTGAGAGGTTCCCGGTCTGCCACACTCCCGAGACAGACCCACATGGATACGAGTTGGTCCACTCGAGTGGTTTTCGCCTTCTCCACTGCGGGGACTCGGGGCCGTGCGAAGGGATTGAGCAACGGGCGGCAAACGCCGATGCCGTCTTGCTCGAGATGGGCATTCCGGACTTCGTCAATAGTCCGCACCACCACACCCCTTCGGACGTCATCTCCTTTGCACAGAGATACCCGGAC
Organism: Candidatus Thalassarchaeum betae; assembly: GCA_022448665.1. Classification (GTDB taxonomy): domain Archaea; phylum Thermoplasmatota; class Poseidoniia; order Poseidoniales; family Thalassarchaeaceae; genus Thalassarchaeum. Next base: position 13,282 of record JAKUUO010000003.1, read on the forward strand.
GTCTTGGTGCTGGTAACTCACAACTTCGCCAGCGGTGCGGGCATCGAGGAAGGTTTTCCGATGCCCGAGCTTCCGGACTTCGTACACCAGCTGGAAGACGGGGATGCCTTGATTATCGGCAAGGATGGTTCGATTTCCCTTGATAGTTATTCTTGAGGAAATATATCTTGGTTTATATTGCCATTTCGAAATCCTTCGAATTGGATGTCATCGGGGCGACTCCGGAGGTCTCTATGAACGTCACGACGAGATCTATTTGGAAGTGAATGGTTTCGAATCTTGATGAAGTATCATCAGGTCTAGAGATGTATTTTCCACACCGCATATCTGAACAATAAATCGATGTACTGAGGATAAGTCAAGAAGTCCGATTGTGGTGCTGTCGAAACATCTCTTTCAGAGCTCTTCGAGAAAGGAAAAACAAGTCGCTGCCGAAATTAATCGGACAGTCTTATTACCTCTGACGGCCTCGCTGAGATTCCGCGTTAGCCGGCACCTACTCCTATGAGTAAGATGGGGGGCTGGAGACCGCTTGACCCGTGGTGAAAGAAAATGGACGGAAACATTTTCGAAAAAATCCTAGGGCAAGACAGTCTCTTCATCGACAGGAAGGCTTTCGACCACGCATTCGAGCCTTCCAACCTCCCACACCGCGATCACGAGGTCGAGGCCCTGGTTAGAAATCTGGTCGATGCGCTCAACGGCCACATACCCTCGAACATGCTACTCTACGGTGTCCCCGGATCTGGCAAGACCGTGGTCACGAGATTCGTCCTAGGGCAGCTCCTCGACAAGGGAGTCGAGATGGGTCAGCCAGTCCAGACCTACGAGATCAACTGCCGCAATGTCGACACCAAGTATCGCGTGGTCCAGACCATCGCGAGCCAACTAGCCAGGCGGGGGGATACCCCCATCCCGTTCACAGGCTGGCCCACCGACAGAGTCCTCGAGACGCTGATATACAGGATGGACAGAGCTACTGGAGTGCACATCATCGTGCTCGATGAGATCGACAACCTCGTCTCTAGGGCTGGCGACGATCTACTCTACAACCTCACCAGCCTCAATACCGTTCTGAGAAATGCCCGATGCTGCATCATAGGCATCAGCAACGATCTCCACTTCACTCAACAGTTGGACCCCAGAGTCAGTTCGAGACTGAGTCAGGAGGATCTCGTCTTCCATCCATACGGGGCGCTCGAGATACAGGATATCCTGAACGAGCGGGTCGAGACCGGTCTGCGCGAAGACGTGTTGGAAGGAGGTGTGCTTGAGCTATGCGCGGCCTTGGCGGCCCAGGAACACGGTGATGCCCGCAGGGCGCTCGACCTTCTGCGCATCTCTGTTCAGAAAGCGGAGCAGAGGGCTCAGGCGAGGGTCGACCCCAAGCATGTGAGATTGGCTCAGAGTCAACTGGAGTATGATCAGGTCACTCCTGTTCTGAAGTCATTACCACTGCATCAGAAAGTGGTCCTGTTCGCGATTATCCTGAACGAGGAGAACGGACTGAGGAACATCTCGACAGGTGAGGTTTACCGAACCTACGCGGACGCGTGCATGAAGATCGGCGTCGAGCCACTCACTCCTAGGAGAATCTCAAGCCTGCTGAACGAGCTCGACACACTCGGCTTGATCATGGCCAGGAACGTGAGTAAGGGCAGGGGCGGCAGGAGCAAGCAGGTCAACTCGGCCATCCCGAAGGCGATAGACGCCATCGGCACGATGAGTGGGAGTGAGCCGCTGATCGGCGAGGCGGCTCTCGGCAGATACACACTGCAGGGCCAACTCTGAGAACCTCGTCTGCCCTCAGACAATCGTTATACCGAAAGGGAAGGTCGCCGGGCCGATGTCCATGGTAGACTCAGAGTGGGGCAGTGCCCTGACTAGACCCAGCAGCACCGCGTCGAGCGCTGCAATAATGCTGGGCGTCTGGGTCATCACCCTGACCGTGATCAATCTGGTTTCGGGAGCCTATTCCCCTGGATTCAAGGTGCTGTGGATCGGCTTCATCAGCGGTGAGCACGGCACATCGAACATCGCGCATGATGGGGTGTCAGTAGTGCTCGACGACGTCGTCTTCGGCCTGCTCGGGATAGTGCTGCTCGCCTTGGGCAGCATGGGCATGAGCAAGGCCGTTGAGGGTGGCATCGCAGCCTGGGCTGGAGGCATCCCGCAGGGCCCAGTCATCTCCAGCCTGTTTTCCTCCGAAGGTGGCACCAGCAGGACTCTGGCTAGCTGGCTCATCCTACTGGGCCTGACGTTCTACTTGTACTGGAACATGTTTGTGCAGATCGCGTGGGTGGACCCGGGCGTCTACGCCGTGATGGTCGTGTTCGTCAGCTTCGGTTTCGGCATCCACACCATGGCTGATGCCGAGTCCTGACTCAGCTGGCCGGTCTGAAACCACTCAGCAGCCTGCGGCAGCGCTGCTTGGCTTCTTCGCTGCACCATCTGACGACGACGCCCTTGCCGGGCTGTCCGTAGAGCACTACCGAATCCAGCGGAGCGAGGGGGTGCAGCAGCAGGGGAGCTAAGTCCTCCTCACCATCTACTTCGATGAGATGGGTCGTTCGGTCTTCGATCCAAGAAGATACGGCGTGCTCGCAGGCTTCCAGTAGAGAGGGTGTGAGAGAACCGGCGGGGCTCTCGCATTGCAAGGTGCCATCATAGACCGAAGGGTCAATTCCATCGGCGCCCTCCCAAGGCTCTCTTCTTGTGCATCCGTCAATCAAGGCGATGTCGGCAGGTCGGTCGAGGTCCTGCAGAGCGCGGACGGTCACATCACCCACAGCGATCGTCGGTCCCCATTCCCCTTCGATATTGGCTATCACTTTGGACATGGCTATCGAAGGGTCGTCCTCGGGACCCGGTACCAATTGACCGAAGGGATCCTTGAGTTCGGCTTCGACCTCGGGGGTCAGAATGATCCTGCCCTGTCTGACCGAGTCCGGAATCCAAGGCAGTCCCTCACGGTCAATCTCTCCATTCCTGACTCTAGTGCTCGAAATTGGATTACCGTCCCAGGCATCGACATGCTCGACAGTGATAATAGCGAGTTCGTCGAGTCCGTTGTTACCCCTAATCTGGTTGATTCGCTCGCACTCCAAACGAGTCTCTGCAGTGCAGACGATAGCGGAAGCGCTCTCATGAGTCGGGGCGGGACCGTGCTTGTCATCGAGGACGTGCATGCTGACTCTTTCTGCAAATTGCCCGAGCGCTTTCCTCATCTCACCAGTGCGGGTATCCCACGAGTTGATGCGGGGATCCTTCTTTGCAGCTCTAGAATCGGAGGTCAGCCAGACCTCTAGCAACCTGCACTCGGAGAGGGCCGTCTGAATCAGAGATAGGTGCCCGGTATGGAAGCGGTCGAATGTGCCGCCGATGAGACCGACGCTGTGCATTCGAATTCCCGCCTCGTTTATTGCTCCGGATTGAGATGTGTGCCCCGGGGCGTAACGGCGGCCTTCACAGCTTGGCTCAGGCGCCTGACCCACCCCGGGACGTCTGTCGAACTGTGGGGTAGTCCCTTGAGTCATTCCTTCCGGTCATCCGGGGACCTAACACAATCCGGCCACTTGTTTTGCTCCAGTGATCATACCGTTGTAGTCGGTCACACTGGTCTTCGACAAGTGGTGACCCGACCTTGGTACCGTGGTTCATCCTATTCCTCCAGCGGGGGGCTTCGTCGACACGGTGTTGCAGGTCGGGCATACATCGGCCACCGGAGGTGGTCAAGAACCCCTCGGTCTGTGAATTGAGGGCCTTCAGCCCGAAATTGATGTGGAGGAGACTATTCCCGCGTGATAGCCAGAACTTCGGAGTAGGAGTCTCTCAGCAATCTCCACATCGCCGTCCAATGCGGCGCTGGCCGAGAACTCGGGCCATTTTCCCACAGGCTGGGCCAGCCAGCCTGAAAGAGGATGAGTCCTGCCCGGAGACGGGGGCCTTCCCTCGTTTATGGCGTCGAGGGCTTCCATCAGATCGATAAGAGGGGCGGCGCTGTCGGGAAGGCCCTCACGCTCTCGTTTCCCACGGAGTCTGCGAATGAGCAGGGAGCGAATCTCGGAGTCGCATCCGGGGTGAGTGTAGGAACGCAGGCCCGGGGCCTGGCACTCCTCACCGATGGGTCGCAGTACCGCCGCGCACCAAGGCAGGGGGTTCGAGATGAGCCAGTCCGTGGATTCTTCTTCCCTCAATAGATTGATCAGGAACTCGGATGATATTGGAGCCCACCATCCAGTCGGCAGGACGTTTACCGTCCTCTCTAACTCCTCTAAGTCGAGTTCGTTCTCACCCAGCATCCTGCCCACGAGTCTAGCCCATGTGTTCAGGTCGTGGTCGACGGGCAGCTCCTGCCCCTTGCTTCGTATTCCCTCGATAACCGGGCGGAAACTGACATCGTCGCCCCGGCCTGATGAGTAGAGCCACGCGACTCCCTCAAGAGCCTGTATTGAGTCATGAGGGGGATTGGAGAGCCATGCCTCAAGTGACCAATTCAGGAGATCGGAGTGCATGTGCTCGGGCAGCCATGGGGCGTTTGAAAGGAGTTGAGCAGCGACCCACGCCGCCCCGCGAGACGCGTCCTTGGGGTCAGTGGCTGGCCTAGTTCTAAGTGCGGTCTCCTGATCTTCCCTGAGTTTCGCCGTCATCTTGATGGAAAACTCGGCGAGTACTGAATCTGGAGCCTCCTCAGCGATCTCGGAGAGCCTTTCCAGAGGCAGGTTGTCGAGATTCATCAGGACTAGCCATTGTGATTCCAGTCGGCCTCGAAGTCGCTGCCACCGAGGCCACCTAGTTTGTGGGGGTGAGGCTATCCAAGCGGCAATCGGGTATCTGGCCTCCATCTGATTGGCCCACTCCTCATCTCCTTTCGGATACTGTGAGACAGCCGAGTTGATTACCGACAGATAGCCTTCGTCCAACTCCTCGGGCTCATCCAGTTCGATTCCCAGCGACGCCCAGGGGGATGTCGCGTGTTCGTCCGGAGCGATGGACACGGGGGTCTGCATTGGGTCCATCAGACGAACAGGCATGACCCTGCCTCCTCTCGTCGAGAGGCGGAGCCACGGCAGGGGCCTCAATGGGTCGGCCTCCAACCTGTCGAAGGCTGCGAATGTAGGGGCGTCCCTCTCTAAGAGTGCCAGTCGCAGATTGGAGTGTGAGACGATTGAGGACAATAGGTCGTCGGGCAGATCCTCACTGACTTCGAGGACCATCGGTGGGCGCTCATCATCACTGAGAGCCCATCGCACAAGTGCCTCGACCGACGAATCGCCCAAGCCACGCAAGTCGAGTATTCCGATGGCGTCCTCGTCCTCGGTGAACTCCGATTCACCCCAGTCTCGTCGGAAGCGTCGCCAGGTCGAATCGTCGGTTCGCACCCTGCGCGCCGTGCTGACTCGGTCGCGCAGGGCCTGCACCCGCTTGCGCCTCTCGGCATCGGACAGGCGCGGATGTGCTCGCTCGATCCAGAAGTCGAGTGCCGACAGCGGATAGGAGTCACCCTCGGCGTCGAGGCCGCCGAGGTCGGCGATGACCAGCGAGTTGGTCCTCGCGGTCCGCAGTAGCATCGAGCGAGGCAGCCTCTCCTCCATCACTGCGGCGATCGGGTTCTTGGGCCGAATGTTCGGAGAGAGCTCGTGGCAGGCACCCAGCACCCACTGACCTCTGTGGTAACTGCTCTCTGGCAATGGGGGCGCCGGTCTGGAAATCGGAGTTCCGAACCACTGTCCTGGAGCAATGGCGATGGGGCGCTCTGAGTCAAGCAAGCGAGCCCGGATGATTCCAAGTACTGTTCGCTCGCCGGAGTAGGCAGCAATGCTCCCAGGGTCTGAAGGTGGAGGAGGGGCTGGCTTCAACTCCATTGATGAGAGGTCGAACCACCTCGGATTTCTCTCCCTGAGCACCGCCCAACTCCAAGGCACCCCATCGCTTCCTGTGGACGTTGAGTCATCGACGATAGGCGTAGGAGGACGGTCCGGGATTAGCAGCAAGGGGGAGTCTGTAGGCTCCATCACACCCAGCAGGAGGTTGGGTCCGTCACGAGCCAGTAGGCAGCACATGCTAGTGTCATCAGGTAAAGGTGAGGCCTCAGTGGCCCTGATCCACTCGTCACCTCTCACAGACTCCCATCCAGATTCGGTCAGGTGGATTCTCGCACCACGGCTTCCAGCGGGTAGATCGCTGGCGACCAGTCCATCGTTTCTCATCCGTCTGAGCTCGGCCGAGGCGTGTGGTACCCTTAGTCCGACGTCGCGTGCGAGGGCACTGACGGTGGTGCCCCCCTCTGTAAGGCGGTTCAGTAGCCGCCTGCGGTGCATGCTCCGGATTTTTCTCGGTGCGGTTTCGGAACCGTGCTTCCGGGGCTCAGGGGAATCATTTGGCACCACTGACCACCTCTGAATACAACTACCTAATGTCGATGTAATAAATTATTCTATTTAGTTACATTTAATTACATATTTCCTATGGAGAATGCATCAGTTTCATTTCTACACCGCCGGGAGAACTGAAAACAAGTCATATTCTCGCAACTATGTGTAACGAAGAAGAGGTATTTCGTGCAGAACCGTTATATTAGTGCCCGCCATCCTACGCTCATCGGACCGGCCGCCGAGTTCGATATTGTGTTGGAGCGGGGAGATATGGACACGGAGAAAGTCCGAGAAATTGTCCGAAATTACATCTCAGAGCGACCACGCAACACAGCTGAGATTGCGGCTTGGCTGAACCGCCACGATGACGGAACCGGAGGTTCTGACGTCGCGGCCATCCTGGAGTCCGACGGTTCGTTCGTTAGGATCGGCACGGTTCGCACAAGCGGCATGACCGGCAACTCGCCCCCACTCTCGGAATGGGCTACCGAGAAGTGGGTCCAGCACCATGAGCGTGCGAAGCCCGACAAGAAGTGAAGGAGAGGTTTACGATGAGGACAACAAGACTACGACAGAAGATTAAGAAATTCCTGGATGTCAGGGGCGAGGCGAACACCACAGAGATACTCGAACACGTTAACTCGACAATGCGTCACGGGACCACTCCCCAGCAGTTAGGGAATGTCCTCTCCAAGGACAAGGACATCATGAAGGTCGCAACCACCAAGCGCGGCGGCGCTCTCTCCGGCCGCTATGAGATATGCGTCTGGCAACTGAGGCCCGGTGCCTTGGACGAGAACTGATCAGTCCTCGAGTTCCAATCTCCAGTCCCCGCTTCGAGCGAGGCTGTTCATCCTAGCCCTGTGCGCAAACATGTCCTGACTGGCCGACGAAGAGTCGTCACTCCGTTCGGCCCAGGTCTTCAGGGCGTGAGACTGGAGTGCCCTACCGTAGGAGTACGAGAGTTGCCACGGATGCTCGGCTTCTATCTGATTCATCAGGTTGAGATGAGCCGTGGCGTCCTCGTCCGACTGCCCTCCTGAGAGGAAGACCACCCCCGGCAGGTCGCGAGGGACGTGTTTGCTCAGGCAGTCGACTGTCATCATAGCCACCTCCTCACGGGAGATTTGGATTGGACAGTCATTGCCTGCTATGATCATGTTCGGCTTGAGCAGGGCACCGGGGATGTGCACTCCCTGTTCTTTGCAGGCTGCGAAGGTCGCATCGAGAATCTCGGCGGTCACGTCGTAGCAGCGCTGGGCGTCGTGTGAGCCCTCCATCAGCACCTCGGGCTCGATGATGGGGACGAGCCCCTGCTCCTGACAAATCGCGGCGTAGCGTGCGAGCGCGTGTGCATTGGTCGAGACGCAGGCAGCGCTCGGCATCCCATCTCCTATCTTGATTACAGCGCGCCACTTGGTGAAGCGCGCACCCATCTGAAAGTACTCGGAGCAGCGCTCACGCAAGCCGTCAAGGCCCTCTGTGATCTTCTCATCGGGGTGATGGGCGAGGTTCTTAGCCCCCGTATCGACCTTGATTCCGGGGTGGACCCCCCTGGCCATCAAGGCGTCTGGGATGGGGGTCCCGTCGTCCATGCTCTGTCGCATTGTCTCGTCGAACAGTATCACACCGCCAACTGCCGACTCGTAGCCGGCGGTGGCGAACAGGTTCGCCCTGTACGACCTTCTAGTCTCAGAAGAAGGCTCGACTCCGACAGCAGCGAGTCTGTTAGACATCGTGCCGTTGCTCTCGTCCGCTGCTAGGATGCCCTTGCCGGGAGCCACCAGTTCACTGGCGGTCATCTCAAGCAGTTCTCTATCCATTGTGGTGTCTCGTTACCACGTGTGGGCTGATGGAGAAGAAGTCATCGCACTGAGGACACGTAGTAGTGCTCGCCGGAATTCACATCGATGATTTCTGAATGCACAGAAGCTCGGCCATCCTCAAGAATCTCAACTCCCTTGGTCCGTCCGGTGCACACGCCCGAGCCGATGAACATCGAATCATCCGACGAGCAGAGCTCGTCGCGCGCCCATATCCTGTCGATGTCTCCGTCGATCATTTGCTCAGCGCGCTCCCTGTGACCCTCGTTCTTGAACACGAGTCTTCCCTCGAAGGGTGCGCCCAATCCCTTCAGTGCAGTAGCCGTGATGACTCCCTCGGGAGCGGCTCCGATTCCCATCAGCATGTCGATGTCGGAGTTGGGGTCGGCGGCGTTGAGGGCCGCAGCGATGTCGCCGTCGCCGATGAGCACGATGTCGACATCGTGCTGGTTCAAATCGCGGATCAACTGCTCATGTCTCGGTCTTTCCATAACCACAACACGAAGCTGGGAAGGAGGCTTGCCGAGAGCTGCGCAGGCGGCTTCGATGTTGTAGGGGACGTCGGCCTCAAGGCTGACTTCGCCGGCGAGGGCGGCAGGTCCGGCAATCTTGTCCATGTAGCAGTCTGGGGCGTGCAGCAGACAGCCACGTGGGGCGGCTGCCAGCACAGCCATCGCGTTGGGCAGGCCGAGGGCGACGTGGTTGGTGCACTCGAGAGGGTCCACCGCTATGTCGATCCTCGGCGCGCCAGCCACTCCCTGCATCGAGCCCAGAGGCTCGCCTATCCACAGCATCGGAGCATCGTCGCGCTCGCCCTCGCCAATGGCGACTCGCCCGTCGAAGGGAACGGTGTCGAAAACGGCGCGCATGGCTTCGACTGCCGCGCCGTCAGCGGCCTTGCGTTCACCCAGGCCCCTCCAAGCAGAGGCAGCCACCGCGGCTGCCTCGGTAGCCTGCAGAAAGTGCTCGGCGAGGTCGATGGTCGCCATGATGAGCCGAGCGAGCCTCAGCATTCAATGATGCGGGTCGGCCTTGCTCTTGCGCAGGACCCGCACGTCCTCGATCCTCGAGGTCGGATACTGTCCTTCGATGTCCTTCTCGATTGGCTTGAGCATGTCCCACGCGCACAGCAGACCTGCACTGACGCCACACAGCGCCTCCATCTCGACGCCGGTGGTCCAATGGGTTCGCACCGAAACGGTGCAGCGCAGTCCGTTCTCCTCGACCTTCCAATCCACCGTGCAGCCCTCAATTGGTATTGGGTGGCAGTGAGGCAGAGTGCGCGGAGTCTCCTTGACGGCTTGAATGGCTGCTACTGTCGAAGCCTCACGGACATCTCCCTTGGGCGAGCGACCATTGGCGGCTACATCGATACCCTCGTCGGAAAGCAGCAGGAGCCCGGTGGCCACAGCCTCACGCGCGACGACTGGTTTCGAGCCGACGTCGACGATTCCGGTCCAAGACTCCTCCATACCAGCACCTCACCCTCGTTGGGAGTATTACGCCGAGGGCATCATCCCTATTCAGACCGGCGGCGGGTCTGCATCTAACTGAAATACGGAGGGCAGGATGGGATGGCATGGCCGAGGCTTTCCGAAAGAAGGCGACTCCGGGCAAGGTGCCTGAACTCGTATCGGGCTTGGCACACGACAGGCCTATCACAGAGGGGGTCAAACTGCAGGTCATCGACGAGCTCTGCGTCGGCTGCTCTTACTGCCTGATGGCGTGCAAGGACGATGCGCTAATCGTCGAGGGACTGTGCGAGGTCATCGATGAGAACTGCACCGACTGCCTGAGGTGTCTGCTCTGGTGCCCTACCGGGGCCCTCGTCTACTCCTGAGGTGCCCCGATGAGCGAGAAGCCCAAGGCGGTGGTCATCGGCGCTGGGGTCGGTGGGCTGGCTTCCGCAGCCAGCCTCGCGCAGACCCAGAAGTACGACGTCACGGTGTACGAGAGGATGTCCTTCGCCGGAGGCCGGTTCACTCAGCATGACCACGACGGCTTCCAGATTCCCACCGGTGCGGTGCACATGATACCGCATGGTCGCAAGGGCCCATTCGCCAAACTGATACTGGGCAAGCGCAGCAATGGTGGGCTCGGACTGAGGCGGCATGGGGTGGAGTTCCTGCCGACAACGAGGTTTGCTTGTCAGATGAAGGACGGCGAACTGAGGCGAGCCAACTCGGTATATGGGATCCTTCCGTGGTTCTCCGCCAGAGATACCCTGAATCTCCCCCGACTCCTGCTAAAGCGCGCAAATCGACCTTGGGGGAACGAAACTGAGGATGGCAGGACATGGATGTCAAAGAGGTTCTCCGATGAGTTCGTAGACTTCTGTGATGCATTCGCAAACTTCGCTATCAGTCTGAGATTCGACCAGATGCCGGCCTCGACAGTCGTGAAGATGCTGCAGAACTCGTTCTGGAGCGACCGTCCACACATCCCAAAGGGAGGATGCAAGGGGGTGATAGATGGTTTGCGAGCCGACCTGAAGGAGAACGGCGCCCGGCTGAAGTTATCTAATGAGATTACCGAGATTCTGCCCGGCGAGGCCGAAGAATCGACCAAGGGCAACCGCTTCTGCATCGGCGTGAGGCGCCGTGGTCGAGAGGAGGGGGTCTGGGTAGGTGCCGATTCGATCATTCACAATGGCGGTCACCCGAATCTGCTCAAAGCGCTCTCGGACGACTTCGAGGTCGCCACCGGAATCAGGGAACAGGTTCGCGACACGCAAGCAGTTGGTGGCATAGGATTCGTGTTCGCCCTCGACGACGACATACCGCACAGAGGCAGCGGTGTGACCATGCTGCCGAATCTCAACAGGGTCGGGGGTTATGTGATTCCGACCTTCTCAGAGCCGAGCCTGGCCCCTGAGGGCAAGCACATGATGATCACGCACCAGTACGTCCCTGACCCCAGTGTCAAATCCGAGATTGACAAGGGTCGCGAGGACCTCTACGAGTCCATCCCCTGGTTGGCTGACCACGGCGAGGAGCTGTGTGTGCACACCTATCACCGAAACTGGCCTTGCAACCGTGCCCCGCAGGGCGCTGAACTGCCCTCGGATGTCGGCGTGGAGGGTGTTCGTCTGGTCGGCGACGGCATCAAGGGTCACGGCTGGATGATGGTCGAGGGCATCGCTTCGAACGTGCCTGAGGCCGTGTCCAGTGTCAGCAGTTCCATGGACACGAGATAATCAGCCGAGTCCTGTCTTCCAGACTTCGCCGTCGGCTCTGATTTCCTTCTTCCAAAGCGGTGCTTGGCGTTTCAGTTCGTCAATGAGCCAGCTGCAGGCCTCGAAACCCTCAGCCCGGTGGGCTGATCCAATATGGATGCACACGATTGGCTCACCCGGCCCTACCGAGCCGGTGCGGTGAGCCAGCACCACAGAGACCACGTCGAACTGGCCGACGGTCTGCTCGGCGAGCTCGGCGAGAACCGTGGGCAGGCGTTCCTCCCAAGCATCGAACTCGAGTCTCTCAACAGCCACTCCGTCGTCCTGTGCACGGGTCAGCCCGACGAAGGAGACCACGCTGCCACAGCCATCCGAGTCGAGCAGTTCTCGCAGCCCTTCAGGATCGAGTCGCTCTGGCTCGATGAGCACGTGTATGCGGTGCATAGCGCGCCATCGGGGTCCTGCGCTTGAACGCGACGGACGCAACCCAACCGTTCAAGCAGGGGGTCTGAGGTGCCGGAACCGGAATGAGGACTGGACATGCCCCCCTTCGACCCACCAGACCGAGATGTTCAAGCAGCAAACCGAAGAAAAGCGGAAGCAGCAGAATTAGCGAAGCCGATACATGTCCTTGGCGCTGGCCTTTCGGGCCTCGCCGCTGCCACCTATCTGGCCAACGCCGGCCGCGAGGTTCACGTGCACGAGATTCGCGGTGACAGCGGTGCTCGTTTCGATGGCGATTTCCAAGGAATCGAGAACTGGACCAGTGGTAGTGACTTCTTCGATGAGATGCGCCAGTGGGGCTTCGACCCGGAGCAGTTCAAGTCCGACCCGTTCGATGTCATCGACCTAGCCCACCCTGACGATGAAATCACCCAACCACGGACCTCGGACGTGGCCTTCCGCATCGTCGAGCGTGGCACTGCTGAGCACTGCATCGATCAGGGATTCAAGCGGATGGCGATGGAGGCTGGTGCCCATATCCACTACGATGTCCGCAAGGATCCCGAGGAATGTCACATCATCGCTGCGGGACCCAAGGACTCGAGCGCGGTGGCGTTCGGCGAGATTTTCCACACCGATCACCCCAACCACGTCACTTTCCAACTCAACGACAAACTCGCTCCCGGGGCCTATTCCTACCTCATCATCATCGATGGAGTGGGGCTGATCTGCACCTGCCTGTGGCGCCAGCAGAAGAATAGCTCGCGCTACCTAAACGAGACCATCGCTTGGTACGAGCAGCACTACGATCTCAACCGCAAGCCAATCAAGAGAGTTGGCGGCAAGGGTGACTTCTCGCTGCCTACCAAGTACGTCCACGAAGGACGCTACTACGTCGGCGAAGCCGGTGGTCTGCAGGACTTCATGTGGGGCTTCGGCATGCGATACGCGGTAACCAGCGGGGTACTCGCAGCCAAGGCTGTGCTCGGCGATTGCGACTACGAAAGCGAGGTGCGCGAGCGCCTCGTTCCACTAGTCAGAGCGAGTGCGATCAACCGCTTCCTGATGAACAGAGTCGGCAACCGAGGATTCAAGATGGTGGCGAACCACTGGATGCGCGACCAGAAGAAGAAGGGAGATGGACTGGCATTCATGCGATGGATGTACAAGCCAGGACTTGGGAGGAGGATGCTGTGGCCGATCGTCAGGCTCGGAATGCTGCGCCGTAAGCAACTCAAGGACGGAAGGACGGTGCACCGCCTCCCGTTCAGGAAGTCTCTCGGTCGCGATGTCTGGGAGCCGAGTGCCAGGGGTAACGAAATCGGTGCCCAGTGGGATGCCATCCGCAGAAGCGGGGGCAATACCTCATTCAGTGAAAGTGACGCCTGAAAGGCGTCCGCCGGCTCCGTTTGGTTGATATGGCGTCCCTGAGTGGCCAAAGCATGACCACTTGGCCGGAAATGGAACCGATGCCGAACAACCTGGTGAACTACGGAGTTACAGACAACGGAATAGCCGTCATAGAGTTGTGCTCCGATTCAGCTGGCGAGCCCCTGACCGAGGGCAAGACCCCTGTCAACACCTACACTCATTCCATGATGCGCGACATCGACGAGGCGGTACTCAGGGCTCGCTTCGACGATGATGTGACCGTGATCATGATGACTGGCCATGGCGAGAAGTTCTTCTCAGCAGGTGCCAGCATCAGCATGCTCGACTCGGTCACTCCCGGCTTCAAGTACTTCTTCTGCCTGCATGCCAACGAGACTCTCAGCAGGCTGGAGCAGACTCCCAAGCTCGTCATCGCCGCGCTCAACGGCCACGCGGTCGGCGGCGGTCTGGAAATCGCTATGGCTGCCGACATCCGAATCGGCCGCAAGGACTCAGGTCAGGTCGGTCTGCCCGAAGTCTCCCTCGGTGTACTCGCCGGAACCGGTGGCACCGCACGCCTGTCTCGACTGGTCGGTAAGGCGAAGGCGATGGAGATTATGGTGACTGGACGCAAGTTCTCTTACGAGGAGGCCAAGGAGATGTCTCTCGTCCACGATGTCTGGGCCGGCAGCCTCGACGAGTTCCGTCAGGATATCATGGACTACGCCGGGCAGTTCACCCTGCCATACGCTGCCAGCAAGGCCATCGGGAACATCAAGCGAAGCGTCCAGAGCGGCATGGAGATCCCGCTCGAATATCATCTGGCCCTCGAGAGGGAGTTGCAGTCGGACCTGTTCCAGAGCGGCGATGCGAAGAAGGGGATTGCGGCCTACGTCAACAGGGAAGTTCCCGAATTCGAAGGAAACTGATTGAATCGCACTCTATAGAGTGCGAATCACTGATACAGCGTTTGATATACCTGTTCTCACTGCCGTAACTGCATGGCAGACGCAGAGATTGTAGAGGATTACACTCAGAACTTCGAGGTGTGGATTCAGGATTTCAGCGAGTGGCAGACTAGAATCGGCTTCGACCCCTCATGGCTGGGCGACTACCGCTTCGATATCAAATTCGATTGGGACACCGCGGGAAGCCAAATCGAGTTCGGAGACTTCGAAGGCAAGCCCAAGTGGGAGCGGAGGATGCAGATTCCTCAGCAGACGATTCGTGATGCGATCGTCAACATGGTCAGCGTCCAGGGCGATACCGAGTTCGCCTCAGTCGAACAGCAGAATCACCTGCTCGATTCCGCCCCCACCGAGTACGATCGCAAATCGGCGCTGCGAATCATGTGCGAGGAGCAACGCCACGGCTGGCAGATGGCCTATCTGCTGTGCACCTTCTTCGGTGAGCAGGGCGTTCGCGAGGCTGCCAAACTGCTTGAGCGAAACGCACAGGACGGAACCAGGATTCTTGGCTCCTTCAACGAGCCGATCGACCATTGGCTGGACTTCTTCATGTTCACCCACTTCATCGACCGCGACGGCAAGTATCAGCTCAAGATGCTCAGTACATCCTCGTTCAAACCACTGGCAGCGAGCATGGGCCCGATGCTCAAGGAGGAGTCGTTCCACCTAGGAACAGGGGCCAACGGCCTGCGCCGGGTCGTAAAGCAGGGGGTGATACCTTGCGCCCTAATCCAGAAGTACGTCAACAAGTGGGTCAGTACGGGACTCGACCTGTTCGGTACCGATGATTCGGCCAGCGCCCAGTGGGCCTACGTCTACGGGGTCAAGGGTCGCTACGACGAGCGTGAGGCTCAGGAGGCTGCTGAAAGGGAGCATCTGAACGAGGCCAGCCGGGAGTTGTACTTCCAAGAGCTCCGCGACGAGATGCGTCGAATCAGCAGGGCGCGCAAGGATGGGGAGCCCGAGCTCTACATCCCGTCGGACAAGTTCAGGCGTGGAATCGGCAAGTACGCCGGACAGAGGTACACCGTGCACGGCGAGCCGTTCGATGGCGATGATGCCGCTTGGGACAAGTATCTCGATGAAGTCACGCCGTCGGATGAAGAAGAGGACCGCCTAGTGAACGAGTACATGCAACAGGAATGGATCCAGTACCGAGAGTGGAAGGGAGAATGAACCACTCGGGGGCCTCGCTATGCAGCACATAGCCCTCACCTCGTTCGACAAAGAGCGCTGCAGGCCGTTCTTCGACCGGCTGACCGAGTACTTCCAAGAGCATCACCATTCCGAGCAACAGGATGCTGAGGCTTACGAGGAGCTGCTCTACCGCATCCGCAGGCCCTATACGCCTCAGATGCTCGACATGATTGACGATTGGATGGGGCTCGAGAGGCGCGACTGGCGCGAGGAGACACAGAGAGAAGTCATGCTGTCTCTATATGCGATTCGCTACCCAGACACTCTGCTCATCGAGAGTCTTACCGACAAGGCTCGCTCGGACATCCGCAGACTGTCCGCCTACCTGCACTTCACCCACCACACCTACGCCATCTGGGACGAGGACTCACGCAGAGGACTGGTAAAACTCGGCATCGACATACCCCCTACCGAGGTCGCAGAACCCTTCGTCTACGGTGCCTACGTCACGGCAATCGAGTTGTTGAAGGACGTCGCCCCTTTCACCTGCTTCCTAGAGCATGATGTACCGCGCCAGCGGCTGTTCCAAGCGGCTCTAGCGGCTTACGGCCGGGAGTGATTGGATGGAGATCCAAGCCGTCGCCGTCATCGGCGCCGGCACGATGGGCGCAGGGATAGCACAAGTCTGCGCTCAGAGTGGTTGGGAGACCAGACTCTACGATGCCTTTCCTGATGGGCTGGCAAAAGGAATGGCGGCAATTGACGCGTTCTGGGACAGAGGCATCGAGCGCGGCAAGACCTCGCCAGAGCAGAAGTCCGGATGGTCTAGCAACCTCAACGCGGCCAGCGATATGGCCGAAGCCGTGGCTGGAGCAGACCTCGTCATCGAGGCAGTCCCGGAGAGCATGCCCCTCAAGCAGAGCATCTTCGCCGAGCTCGAGCAGCTTGCACCGAGTCACGCCGTATTAGCCACCAACACCTCCAGTCTGCCGATCTCGGACATCGCAGGCGCTACGAGTTGCCCGGAGCGTGTTATCGGGATGCACTTCTTCAATCCGGTCCCGCTCATGGAGCTGCTAGAGTTAGTGCGCCACGATGAGGTCTCGGAGGAGACCATCGCAGCCGCGCAATCCATCGGTTCGGCGATGGGGAAGACCACCATTCTGGTTCGCGACGTACCCGGCTTCGCCAGCAGTCGACTCGGTGTCGTGCTCGGCAACGAGGCGATGCGCATGCTCGCTGACGGAGTCGCCTCGGCCAGCGACATCGATACCGCGATGCGCTTGGGCTACAGGCACCCGATGGGCCCGCTGGAATTGGGCGACCTCGTAGGACTGGATGTCCGCAGGGACATCCTCAACAACCTCGCAGACTCGTTCGGCGACGAGACGTACCGACCCCATCCTATGCTCGACAGGCTTGTCGAGGCGGGCGACCTCGGAAAGAAGACTGGTAAGGGGGTCTACGACTGGACCAGCGGCGAGAAGGTCGAGCGATGAATGAGAGATGGGATGTCGTGGTAATCGGCTCGGGGGCCGGCGGCATGACTGCAGCCGTTGCTCTTTGTAACGCTGGAAAGAGGGTGCTCGTGCTCGAACAGCACTACCTGCCGGGTGGATGGACGCATTCGTTCTCCCTAGACGGACATCGCTTCAGTCCTGGTGTGCACTACCTAGGCGGCCTACATGAAGGAGGTGACATGCGAGTGGTCCTGGAAGGTCTGGGAGTAGGGGGCGACATGGAGTTCTACGAACTGAATCCTGACGGCTATGACCACGTCATTGTCGGCGAGGAGCGCTTTGACATACCCAAGGGGATGTCTGTCTTCAGAGAGAGGTTGTGCGAGCGGTTTCCGCAGGAACGCAAGGGCATCGAGCGGTACTTCCGCTACATGCAGCAAATAGATGAGGAGATGAGCAGCAGCAGGAAGTTGCGCGGTCTATTTGCCCCTCTGAAGACGCTTCTCGTAGCTCCTCGACTGGCCCTGACGGGACTTCGTCCGATTTCAGGGAGAATCAGGAAGTACGTCAGTGACCCTTTGCTCATCACCATACTTGAGTCCCGCTCCGGTGACCACGGTATGAGTCCGGAGCGCGTTCCCGCTGCACAGCACATCGGCATCGAAGCGCATTACTGGGAGGGCGGCTGGTATCCCAAGGGGGGTGGAGCGGCCTTCCCGAAGGCGTTCATACGCAGGCTTAGGTCCAAAGGCGGAGAGATCAGGTTGCGCACCGAAGTCGAGAGCATACTGCTCGAAGAGGGGGCGGATGGTTGTCGGGCCACAGGGGTACGTCTGGCTGATGGCTCTGAGATCCATTCTGAAATGGTGCTCTCGAACGCAGATGCACACGCCACCTACCACAATCTGGTCGGGGTCGATCGTCTGTCAGGGAAACTGCGACGTCGCCTCGAGAGGACCGAATACTCGGTCTCCAGCCTGAGTCTGTTCATGGCCACCGACCTAGACTTGGAGGCTATGGGACTTGATTCAGGCAACTACTGGATATGCGAGAAGGCCGACATCGATGCCATCTACCGCTATGCAGAGGAGGAGAATCTAATGGATGCGGGTCCGATAAGGGGGGGTTTCCTGACCGTCACCACTCTCAAGGACCCATCTAAGATGAAGGACGGGGTGCATACGATGGAGGCCTTCACATTCGTCTCCTACGACGCATTCAAGCCATGGCTCGGGACCAAGACAGAGGAACGCTCGGAGGAGTACGAGGAGTTCAAGCGGGACCTGACCGAGAGGATGCTTGACATGATCGATCCACTGATACCGGGACTGCGCGACCATATGCTGCTTTGCGAGTTGGGCACCCCGCTGACCAACGAATACTACGTGAGCTCGCATCGCGGCAACCTCTACGGAACCGCAAAGTCGGCGAGTCAGATCGGTCCGTTCGGTTTCCCGATAAAGACTGAGATCAACGGCCTGTACCACTGCGGCGCCTCGACGACGTCGCACGGAGTGATGGGGGCGGTCTACAGTGGACTGCTGGCCTCCAAGAAGATGCTCGGGACGCCCATAAGAGAGATTCTTATCCATTCAGACGAGGGGAGTGTCCTTGTCCACTGAGACTCACTACGAAATGAGAGTGGGCCCGCCCAGATTTGAACTGGGGTCTAACGCCCCCGAAGCGCCAAGTATAGGCCAAGCTAACCCACGGGCCCTGCGTGCGTGCGAAACCAGAATCGCGGATTAGCGTTGCTCAAGACAGGTTGCCCGAAGTGGTGCGGACACCGGGAGTTGAACCCGGGTTAGCAGGTTGGGAACCTGCTGTCATAACCACTAGACCATGCCCGCTTGATTCGTCTCAGTCGGTCGTGTACCCGACGGTGGCGCTGCCACCTTCGATCGACATGATATACAGCGACTTGAGATTGACGCCTGAACTGGCCATCCCCCTAGTAAACGACGCCAGGGCCCCGGGTTCGTGATCCAACTTGGCCGACTTCAGTTCAGCTACGGTGTAACTCGCTCCCATTCTATCGAGGGCCCCGGAGGTGGCATCGGGGTTGTCAGTCAGGATGGCGGCCGATGCAGTGTCGCCTCCGACGGCTACCACAGCGAGTATGTTCACATCCGCAGCGGCTATGGCTTCACAGTGGTCGGCGAGCGCGCCTGGTTCGTCGTTCATCATGATTCTGTATTCCTTCATGAGACCTAGTCGTGGGCTTTCCACCTTCAATCTGTCGAAAACCGTCCGGACCTCAGATTTCCCTGGGCCGCAGTACTTCCTCAACTATCCAGCCATCGGGGGTTTCTACCAGCAGCGCAGCGGCTGCCGTCGGCATCTCGTGCCACTCGCCGGTCAGGTGGTTGATGAGATTCTCAGAGCCCGGATTGTGGCCCAGTATCATCGACGTGCCTTCGCCCAGAATGCCCTCCAACTGGATTAGCAGAGTGCTGACGTCGGCGTGGTAGATCTCTGGTCTGAGGTCTAATCTCGCACCGTCCATGTAGGGCGACATTCCCTCCAAAGTCTCGAGTGTACGTGTGGCGCTGCTCACCAAAATCAGTTGGGGGAGCCAGTCCCTCTCGGACAGGGCATCTGCCATTCGCGGGGCCTCACTTTGACCACGTGCATTGAGAGGCCTGTCGTGGTCCCTCATGTTGAGGTAGTCGTGACCGCTGTCGGCGTGACGCATCACGATGAGTCTACGAGTCACGCTTGCGAGAAGTGGGCGGCGTTCTTGAATTGCATGAATCTCATAAGACACTGCTCAGTCGAACGGGCATGCACACGCGCGAGCACCTGTACATCGGTGGCGAATGGGTGGCCCCGCGCGGAGAGGGCTCGATCGAGGTAGTCAATCCCGCCAATGAGCAGTTGATCGGTTCAGTGCCTGTCGGATCGGCGGCTGACATCGATGCCGCGGTGGCCTCCGCACGTGCCGCTTTCCCCTCTTGGTCGGAGACCCCTGTGGAGGAGCGGGCGGAGTACCTGAACAGACTCTCGGCAGCGATAAAGGAGCAGGCTGAGGAGTTGTCGCAACTCATCACATCCGAGGTCGGCACACCGATCAACTACTGCCGGATGGCTATGGTCGGGACCCCTGCGGTCGTCTCGCGCTCATACGCAAAGATCCTAGAGGGTTTCGAGTGGGAGGAGGAGGTCCGAAATTCGCTTGTGGTCAAGGAGCCCGTGGGCGTGGTCGCGATGATCACGCCGTGGAACTTCCCGCTGCACCAGATAGTCGGCAAGGTCGCCCCGGCGATTGCAGCGGGCTGCACGATGGTAGTCAAGCCATCCAAGGAGGCGCCACTGAACGCCTTCGCCCTAACCGATATCATGCACGATATCGGTCTGCCCGCAGGGGTGTTCAACCTCGTCTCGGGCCACGGGCGCGAAATAGGTGAGGTCTTATCGAGCCATCCCAGTGTCGACATGGTCAGCTTCACCGGCTCCACCGGTGCGGGGGTGCGCGTCAGCGAGCTGGCTGCACCCAGCGTCAAGCGGGTTACTCTCGAACTCGGTGGCAAAAGCGCCAACATCATCCTCGATGACGCCGACATCGGCAAGGCCGCCGGCTCAGCCATCTACTCCTGCTTCAACAACTCGGGGCAGGAGTGCTCGGCGCTCACGCGCCTCCTCGTGCCCGAATCTAAGCGCGACGAGGTCATCGGCGTGATATCGTCTAAGATGACTCGCTACACAGTGGGTGATCCGCTCGATGAATCGATGCGCTGCGGCCCTATGGTCTCTAGGCGACAGCAGGAGAGCGTGACCGCGCACATCGCCAGTGGCATCGCAGAGGGTGCCACCTTGATCGCCGGTGGCGAAGGGATGCCAGACGGCCTTGATTCCGGTTACTACGTCAAGCCGACTGTGTTCGCTGAAGTCACTCCCGACATGACAATCTTCCGTGAGGAGATCTTCGGGCCGGTCCTCTCGATAACCACCTACTCTACAGAGGAAGAGGCAATCGCCCTCGCGAACGATTCCGACTATGGGCTCTCGGGTGGAGTCTGGTCTGGCGACGAGGGACGGGGCATGCGGGTCGCCCGTCAGATGCGTACCGGACAGGTCAGCATAAACGGAGGACCGTTCAACATCTCAGCGCCATTCGGCGGCTACAAATTCTCAGGCAACGGCCGCGAACTCGGGGTCCACGGCCTCGATGAGTACCTTGAGATCAAGTCGATCCAGCGTTGAGGGCTGCAGATGAGCAAGCCCCGGCTTCTCGTCATCACCGGAAGCAGCGGGGTGGGCAAGTCCACGCTCTCTGCGCGTGCTGCGGCTTCCCTGGGTTTCAGCAAGAGCGCTTCTACAGACACCATCCGCGAGGCACTGAGGACGCAGTTCGACGCAGACGAGTTGCCGGCTCTGCACCGTTCCTCGTTCGAGTCGGCTGGCTCGGGGGTTGTCGAAGACTGGCACGAGACCGTGAAGGTACTCTCGGAGGGAGTAGCAGCGGTTGTCAGGCGAGCCAGCATGAAGGGCTCGGACCTCTTGCTTGAAGGTGTGCACGTGATTCCCGATGCCCAGATACTCAATGACTGGAGGGGTGCCGGGGGAATCGCATGCGGCGTGGTACTGTATGTCGAGGAAGGAGACAGGCATCAGAGGTTCATCGTGAGGCGAGAGAGGCATAACAACCGCGGGCTAGCACACTATCTGGACAATCTCGACAGGATTCGCGAGATTCAAAGAGAGATGGTGAGCAACGGACGCGAGGCCGGCTGGCTCGTGATGGACGCGAGTGCACAGGACGACCCGGTCGGGATGGTCGAGGCCTCTTTCGAATGACTAGAAACCCAGTGTCTCGAGAATCATGTCGGTCCTATCGCCAAGCTCCTCCACCGAACCCTCGTTGAGGATTATAGCGTGGGCCTGCGCCATAAGATGCTCGAGGCTCCAGTTCCACTCACGCTCCTCACGCACGGCGAACTCCTCTTCTCCGCCGTCCTCACCGCGGCCTCGTTCGGCCAGCCACCCCTCCCTTGCCTGCGCGGAAGCGGTCAGCGCGACTATGGTGACATCCCCTATGTGCTCACGTAGCCGCTCAAGCTCCTCGGTCTGGCGCATCCCGTCAATCAGTACGTCCGATGACTCCATCGCCTCGGAAAGGCTCGGCATCAGCCGATCGACCACTATGGTCTCCCCCTGTTCCTCTCGCATCGAAAGTGCTGTCTGACCCACGTTCTCTGTCGTCTCGGGAAGTCCTCTGTCGGCCGTCTCCGCACGCACCACATCACCGAGTGAGAGCACTGTCAGACCTCGCACTGCGGCGCGCCCGGCGACAACGCCCTTGCCCGAGCCGGGAGGTCCGCACAGCACAATCACGCGGCCGGGCATGGAGAGGGCTGATTGCACATCGGACATGACGCTTGCTAGGGTTCGGCTAGCGGCCGACCCATTCCGCGTCCTTGCCATCCAAAAAGGCGGATACGCCGATCTCCTTATCCTCGGTGTCGAACAACGCTACGAACTCGGAGCGCTCGGCCAACACGCCCTCCGAAAATGGCAGGTCGAGGGCGGATCGGACAGCTCGCTTGGCGACCTTGACTGTGTAGGGCGACTTTCTGGCTATGTTCTCAGCCAATGCCATTGCAGCCGACTCCAACTCTTCGGACTCGACCACCTTGTTGACGAGTCCGATGTCCATGGCCTCGGCGGCTCCGACCATCTCCCCGGTCAGAGTCATCTCCATCGCCTTGCCATAGCCCAGTAGCCTGCACAGACGCTGAGTACCCCCGCCGCCAGGTATCAGGCCCAGATTGATCTCTGGCTGTCCGAAAATGGCTCGGCTCGAGGCGACCCTGAGATCGCAGGCCAGCGCCAGTTCGGTGCCGCCGCCTAGGGCGAATCCGTCGACCATGGCAATGGTCGGCTTGCTGAGGTCCCAGATCGCCTCCCAGGCGTTGTCGTCGAAGAATTCGCGGACGTCATCAGAGTCCTTACCCGCGAACTCGGAGATATCGGCCCCTGCGGCGAAGGCGGCCGGCTTTGGGCGCTTGCCCTCTGGAGCTGGTGGAGGCGGAGCTCCGCGTATCACGACTGCGCGAACCGAATCATCAGCTTCAACGCGGGCACACTGCTCCTTGATGGCGATGTGCGACTTCCGGTTCAGTGCATTGAGCTTCTCCGGACGGTTGAGTGTCCAGACTGCTATTACGCCGCCTGAGGGGCTACAGCCCTCCACTGCGAGGTCCTCGACCAGTAAGACTTCCTCGCCCATGGCTCGTCTAGGGTCGTTTCGCGCTTCAACGTTCAGTCGGCGGTCTATGCGTCATCAGGTGTGACCGGGGGTGGCATTGGCGGCATGCCGGGAGGAGGTGGCATTGGCGGCATGCCGGGAGGAGGTGGCATGTCATCAGGCAGAGGGGGCGGAGGCGTTTCCGATATCTCGGGCACAGGTGGTGCAGCCTGCTTCTTCTCAGGTAACTCGAGAGGGACCCGAACCTTCAGCACACGGCTCTCGTCAATGCGGACGTAGGATACACCTTGCGGCTTGCTCGAGTCAGCGCTCTCTGGCTCGTCGAGGACCGTCAGCCCATGATTAGGGTCCTTGAGCAGGGCAGCGATATCCTCGCCGTCCTCCACCGCAGACCACATTCCAACTTTGGCGGCTCGCCTCGAGGCCATATCCATACGGCGCTTCCTCTCAATCTTGGAGCGTATCTCAGCTCGCTTGAGCCTCCTATCCCCCACGAACGCCTCGACCTCCGACTCCTCGTCTATCTGCGGATCCGACTCGGCCACAAAGCGCGTTGCGACCTGACTGCCGTCGTCCGGCATCATCTGTACCGGAGGAGGCAGTGCCTCGCCATCTGACGCTGTCTCAACTGCAGGTGGCATCGGCATCTCCGGAGGGGGGGGCATCGGTTGCGCCACAGGCTGGGCTACTCTGCCTCGGCTCCGCTGGATCTTCTCCTCGCGTCGCTCGCTGGCGCCCTCGAGCTCTAGAACAGGTGCTGGTAACTCAATCTCATCCCTTGGCTTCTCTACCGTCACAATGTCCTTCTTTCGGGGTGGTTTCAGAACTGGGGAGCGCCCTGAGAACATCAGGATGGCTATCAGGGCAAGGAGTATGGAACCGCCAGCAATCTGTGTCATCTGGCTGGCCTCGCCCTGTAGCACGAGAAACGTGGGGATACCCATCAGAACCGCGCCCCAGACGACTAGTCGGGTCAACGACACCATGCCTATCGGACTCTCACGAACAGCGCTCCGCCTTCACCTTGACGCAGAACTGAGGACCTCGGAGAGGCCCTTCAGGGCCTGTCCTCGGTGCGAGATTGCTGATTTCTCCTCAGCGCTCATCTGTGCGCAGGTGCGCCCGTCGCCCTCATTCGGGATGAAAATGGGGTCGTAGCCGAAGCCGCCGGTCCCGAGCATCTCCCCGGATATCCTGCCCCTGCAAACCCCATTGGACTGCCACGTCCTGCCATCTAGGTCCACGATAGCGACTGCTCTGTACTCAGCCCCACGGTCATCAGCTTCCTCGAGCAGCCTGAGGATACCGTCGAGACCCACGGTTCCCTCGACGAAAGAGGAGTAGGCGCCCGGGAAGCCGTCCAGGGAGTCGATGAACAGCCCCGAGTCCTCTACCATTATCGCTGAGTCCTCCAACTCTGTCCCCTCGATCATCATTCGGGCCTGCTCAATTTTGGCGAATGCGACGGCTTCGAGCCCTTCCGCCTGCGGCTCGACGAAATCAGGTGCCTCGCCGTCGACGAGCAGCGGCTCCACTCCATGTCCCAGCGGGGACAGCATCTGCACCGCCTCGGCGACTTTGTGGGGGTTTCCGGTGGCGAACAGTATCCTCACTCTACCACCTACCCGTGATATCGGACTCGCCCTCTGATGGCATCGAATCTGGCTACGACTTCGGTGGCGCTTGCGACGCCACCGCCGGCGTCTGCCGCGAGATACCCGTCCACCATAGACTGCACCGCCCCCTCATGCTCCGAATGGCTCGCAGTAAGGCATTCGTTCAGCACTTGTAAGTCGAGCCCGAGATGCTCGAGTTCGGGTGAGATCCGCGCCAGCCCGAAGTCTATGAGTGAGAGGGAACCAGCCACGTCCGCGAGTATGTTGTGAGTCGTCATGTCACCATGGGAGATGTCCATTTCGTGCAGACGGCGTATGAGGGCGCCGACATTTACCATGGAAGCGCCGTCTACAGAGGTGTCGTTCAGCGCATCGTACAGCGGCCTGCCGTCGATGCGCGAGAGCAGCATCCAACCCTCTTCTAGGTCCAAGTCGAACAGTGCGGGGGAGGGGAACTCGCTGCTCTGCAGTCTGGCCAGCACCCTAGCCTCGACTGAGAGACGCTGGCGGGTCAGGCTCCGGTCGAGGTCGGGGTGCCTGTAGCCTCGTGGTCGGCGCATTTTCAGCACTGCGGCCTTACCCAGCCACGAACCCGCAATCACAGTGGCCTCGGCGCCCTCGTGGAGCGTTTTTTCCGGCATCCACATCGGAATGCTGCCCGGGGCCATGGTACTCCGAGATGAGATGCCTTGAAAGCGGTTGCACCTAACGAGAGATTGGGAGACATGGCAATCGAGCTTCTAACTGCCCCTTTGCCCCGTGGTAGCCTGATTCTGGGCTCTTTTTCCGACATTGAGATAGAGAGGGAGGCGTATCGTCTCCAAGAGGTCATCAAACAGCCGGTGAAGTGGGGTCTGGAGACATGCAGGGCCATCGCACCGCTCACCTTGGAGATCAACCAGCTGAAGCGTGAGAATGACGTCTTCCTAATCGCCCACTCCTACCAGACCCCGGACATCATCTACGGCGTCGCCGACTCAGTCGCAGACAGTTACGCTCTGTCCAAGGAGGCCCGTGACGCTCCGCAGCAGACCATCCTGTTCTCGAGCGTTCGGTTCATGGCCGAGACAGCCAAGATAGTCAGCCCACACAAGGTGGTCCTGCACCCTTCGCCCGAGGCCGGCTGCTCACTGAGCGACGGAATCACCGCACAGGACGTACGTGACCTGAAGCAGGCGTATCCCGGTGTCCCGATCGCCTGCTACATCAACACCAGCGCTGCGGTCAAGGCCGAGTGCGACGTCTGCGTGACCAGTAGCAATTACCTGAGAATCTGTGAGAAGCTGCCTGGCGAACGCCTGATATTCGTACCCGACCGTTTCATGGGCAAGCACCTACAGAACGCACTCGCCGGTAAGAAAGAGGTCGTCGTCTTCGACGGCGAGTGCGAGGTCCACGCGGTTTTCACCGGCGACAAGATTCGCTCATGGAGGAAGCGCACCGCTGACCTCGGGATGGAGCTGATGGTCCTCAGTCACCCTGAATGTGATGCCGACGTGCTTGAGGAGAGTGATTTCGTCGGCAGCAGCGAGGTCCTGATGGAAGAGGCTCTGCGCCTCGCCTCGGAAGGGAAGAGGGACCTCATGCTCATCACCGAGTGCGGCACGGCAGACAGAGTCATAGCCGAGTCCGATGAGGAACTGAACCTGATTGGTGCGTGTGTGATGTGCCGCCACATGAAGGTCACTCAACTCGAGGATATCCTACAGGCTCTGAGGAACCCCAGACCCGAGCAGATCGTCGAGATCGGGTCGGACGTCATCGATAGGGCGGGTCATTGCCTCGACGAGATGTTCAGGCTAGCCGGGTGATTACTCCCGGCGCTCCGAGGTGGCCTGATAGGACCACAGGAAAATGAGCGGTATCAGCATCAGTATGGCTGATTGCAGAATCACCGAGGAGTAGGGCTGGAAGGTCTCCTCCGAGTACACCGTGAGCGCCGAGACTCCATCGGCATCGACCTCGACCCATGCCACGTTGTTCAACAGGACCTGTGGGTCTGACTGGTCGACATCCTCATCGTGTGTGATGGCCAGTGTGGTGTTGTCCGCGATTTCATGGAGGTAGACATCCCTGTTGGTGACGATATCCTCGGGATCGAGCGAGGGGTCCCAGAACGGAATCTGCAGGAATGCCACGCGCCCGTGTGCCACACTCGGGGAAGACGACGGCCACACCGGCTCGGAGATCATTGTCTGCTCGCCTGTCAGGATGTTGATCAGAATCGTCCGATTGACCGGTCCGACATCGACCACCGCAGTCACCCACATCGGATCCATGGCGATGTCGACTACCTCGGCGTTCTCGTAGTCCACCGCGACTCCCGAAACCTGCTCGAGGTACTCATCCTGTGGTTCGGTCGCACCCGCATCCAAAACTAGGCTGATAGCGATTCTTGGCCCCTCGAGCGAAGTGACGTTGACAGTGGGCTGAGAGGCTGTGGTGTCTGCCCATGCGAGTAATTGGCCCGAGGCTGCGACTATCGAGAACGGGGCTCCTAAGAAAGTTGTCTCAATCGGACCCTGCTCCCCGTCGATAATCTCCAGTGAGTCCTCATGGACTATCACCAGCAGCGGCTCTCCGGAGACAGATTCCGCTATCGCCACGTCCAGCACCGGATTGCTCTCAGTCCGACTGAACTTGGGGGAGAACTCGGTCTCGTCGGACTGGAGTTCGTAGAAATCCACCCTCTGGGCGTCATGCAGCGCTAGGAACGGACCCGAGATGGAAACCATCGGAGCTGTTTCCCACGCTGCCCCGGAAACTACGCTGCCGACCTCGTCGCTGACGTTCCACACGCTGATTTCCAAACTGCCGTCCGGTACCTCTTCGACTGAGACCAGCCATCCGTCGGAGCCGGCCGCAGAAGTCGGCCATTCCACACCCTCGACCGGGAAGTCCTGGTGGGTAGCATCCCAAAGCAAAACGAAGGAGGTCGAAAGCAGAAGAGTGGCGATGATTACGCTGGTCTGCCTCTTGTTGGGCTCCTTTAGGGGCTCGAAGAATGAGTACACGCTGCTCAGGGTTCCACGGAGCGACTTGCCGGGATCTGCGATGGCGCGGGCGAGCCGGCGGCTGAACAGACGCTCGTCGGCTACCCTCCATATCGACGAGTGGGTCTTCGCCGTCAGTTCGACAGCGAGGATGGCGACGGCCATGCCGCCGATGATGTCGACTATCCAGTGTATGCCGAGGTAAATGATTGAGAAGGCGGTTACCAGCATGAAGACGATGAGGAAGTTTCGGTAGTTCACCCACCTGCCGTCTTCATCCCATCTCTGCATGGTCAGCCAGATAGCGAAGGGCAGACCGATGTGCAGGCTCGGCATGCCGTTCGAGAAGGGGTCGATTCGAGTGAACCAGTTGTGAATCTCGGGTGTGAGGTCGTACGCGATGGTCTGCATAGCGGGAATGTGGTCACCGGTCACTCCAACGTTGAAGAAGAGGAAGAACGGTATGGAGATGATGTAGACCCAGAACATCGACAGCGAGACCCTGTCGGCCATGTGCCTGTCATCGAAGTAAATCGGGTAAAGGAAGGAGGCGAAGGTCGCCGTCATGAATCCCATGACGTAAAAGTGGGTCAACATCTGGTCCAATGCGGCGTTGCGCAGCTCCTGCTGGACCCACAGGACGATATCTCCCTCTATGGCGTAGACATAGGGCGTCATGTCGAGCTTTGTGCTGGCCATCAGGACCCGGTCCATCCCGTCCAGCAGATCCTTCCACAGATAGACGGAGAAGACCACTATCATATGCGCCCAGTAGCGTCTGAACATGTCGATGAAACCCTCGAGCCTGAGTTTCGCATAAGGCGGCTTGAACAGCGGCATCATCGCTATGCTGAGGATTATCGCACCTGTAATCCAGGTGATGTAGATGCCAGTGCCCGCTGCCATGCTCCTGACCTAATCGGGTAGCGAGTGTGCCATGAAATCGACCCCTACGTGAGAACCGTGGTCAGGTTATGCGGACCGGGGGGCCCGTGCTGTCCTCGAGGGTGGACAGCACGTTGTCCACTATGGCATCGAAGGCCACCGCGGTGTCGCCATCCGGCTCGGCGACGATACGGTGGACGCCATCGTCTCCGCCCCTGACAATACCGGGATCGAATGGCAGAGCGCCGAGGAAGGGGACTTGAAGTTCGGCGGCCGCCAAAGCACCGCCTCCTGACTTGAAAATGTCCAGTGTCAGCGACCAGTTCCCGTCCTCACCTGTATTGGCCTCGATAGGGGTCCCGTTGGGCCCCATGACCGATACCTGCGAGTTGGGCTCAGCGGTCCCGCGGATGGTGTAACCGCTCATGTTCTCGACCACGCCGAGGACGGGGACTGAGAGGGTCTTGGCGAAGTTGATCGACTTGCGACTGTCTAGCAAGGCTACCTCCTGAGGCGTAGTGACAATAACAACGCCGTCGATACCGGGCAAGTTCTGACTGACTGTCAGGGGTTCGTCACTGGTACCAGGGGGGAAGTCGACGATGAGGGCATCCAATTCACCCCATGCGACATCGCCGATGAACTGCTGAATGGCCCCGAGTTTGATCGGCCCTCGCCAGATCACAGGCTTGTCCGGATCCTCGATGAGGAATGCCATCGATATGACTCGGACTCCGTGTGGGCCGATAGCGGGAAAAATCTGGCCGTCCTCGACATTTAGTTCGGCATCATCAAGACCGAGCATCTTGGGGACGTTCGGCCCGGTGATGTCGATGTCCATCAGACCGACCTTCATCCCCCTGCGGGCTAGCGAGAGCGCGAGCCCGGTGGCAACTGTGGATTTGCCTACACCGCCCTTGCCTGAAAGTACCATGATCTTGTGCTTAATCTCCTCATCGAGTTTGGTAATCCTGAGTTTGCGCTGCATCTGCTGGTAGGCCTGCTCCATCTGCGCACGCTCCTCGGACGAGGCAGCATCGTCTTGTGACTGCTTATCGCCGCCACCTGAATGGTGACTGATGGGTGAATCTGCCATTGAGCCGATGGCGGCATGGTGCGTACTTCAACCCTATTCAACCACCTGTAACTGGGCCTCAGAGGAAAAAATGTGGTTTGGTTCATTAATCCTGAACACCACAGGGGTGGTATGCGTCTGCTGTTCGTATGCGTCGGCAACACCTGCCGCAGTCAGATGGCTGAGGCACTGGCCAAGCACAAAGGGTATGAGGCCCAATCTGCAGGAACTAGTCCGGGCAGTGCGGTTGCACCGGAGGCCATCGAGGCCATCGGAGAGAAGGGTATCGGCATGGGCGGTCAGTACCCGAAGTCGGTCGATGACATCGATACGAGAGGTTTCGACCGTATCATCAGCATGGGCTGTGGTGTTGAGTGCCCCCACCTGCCTATGGACGACGACTGGGGGATTGAAGACCCGCACGGCGGAGACGTTGCCTTCTACAGGAGGACTCGTGACAAGATAGAGGGTCTCTTGGACTTGTTAGAATGAGGCAAACCGACGCTTAGAAAAGTGATTCTCGTTTCCCGGAACCTGCACGAGTGTAGTGTAGTGGTTATCACCGGGCGTTGCCAACGCCTGAACCCGGGTTCAAATCCCGGCACTCGTACCATCATTCTAATTCCGAGTTCCTCAGAGACACAGCCACAGCGGTGATTCCGAGAGTCATCAGCAAGCCCAACACAACCAACACCAAGGTAGTCGCATTGTCACTTATCCAACTGCCCCCTCCCCCTCCGGAGTCAGTCTTCTCCAACTGCAGGGTATGACTCTGCAGGGAATCTGGAGTCATCGACTGGTAGGTATCTGTAGCGCGAATCTGGATAGTGATATTGCCCTCGGGCAGGCTTGAGCGGACATCGAACTGGATGGTGTACACACCGTCCCCGGAGAGTCTGTCGCCGCCGGTCCCGTCATCGGCCATAAGCAGCCACTTGTCGGAGCTCCCGATAGGAGCGAGTCTGCCGATTCTCGCTTGAGCGGAAGAGACGCCGTCAGGATCCTCTATCGTCGCCTCCAGCGTGTGCGTGATCGTATCTCCGCTTTCAGGCACGTGAATCGCCTCGACCTGTTCGCCATCCCTCAACACAGAGACGGAGTTGATCCAAGGAGCCTCGTTGACGATGGTTAGTAAGGGGGCGTCCTCTGGATATCCGTCTCGATGGACGTGTTCTGCCATGATGGATTCGCCCTCCCCGTCGGTGATTCGCACCGGGACTATTCGCTCTCCAGGAGCCATGCCGTATGGCACCGTGAACTGGCCGCTCCAAACGCCGTCGGACTCGGTCAGCGGGGTCAACTCGCCACCGGCGCTCAACAGGTCGATGCCGATGGACTCGATTCCGTGTCCGTCGACTGCAGTGATTCTCACTTCGACCGAATCGCCGCGCGGGACCGATTCGGGTGTGAAGACGAGTGACATCATCCTTGGAGCTGCGTTGGTCACCTCCAGTGCGGCTCCCTCCTCAACATAGACCCAAAAGTCCTGCATGCCTACTGTGACATCCATCAGGCCGTACTCCAATCCATCGTATACAATGAGTGCAGTCCAGATGTCGTCGTGGATGGTATAATCGCCGAACAGACCGGAGTCCGACAGCTCGACGATTCCCAGGCCCATCCGAGTGAGATCGGCAGTGACTTCGGTGACATCGGTGTCGAAGTCGTCCACGACGACCTCGAGGTGCGCCGAATCGCCCTCAGTCAGTAGCCTGCCTTCACGGAAGCCGATGGATATCATCGCCGGGGGTGTGTTCTCCTCGGCGGTGATGACAGAGGGTGAGAGGACCCGGTCCACCATCTGATGCTCAACGAAGGCAAAGCCCTCGCCCATTGAGCCGTTCTCGCCCATCTGGATCTGCACCCAGCGGTGGATCTCGTTGAGTAGACCTGCCAGCGGACCCTCGTTGACGACACTGCCCGAGGCGTGGCTGCTCTCGCTGTAGTCGCCCAGCCACTCAGCGACCTCGACTGTGTGGCCGTCCAACTCGACATCGGAGATGGTGGTGACCACGATGCTCAGTACCATTGCATCGTTTCCGACCAGTGAGAAGCGGTCACCGACGAGCACCATCTCGGGGGCTGCGCCCGTCTCCCTCGAGATGTGGTTCTCGAACATGACCTCGGACTCGGGAGCCTCGGCCTGCGTGATAATCGGCGAGACCTCGGGGTACTCGTTGTTCACCGTGCCGTTGTCCTCTATGTACTGGTAGCGGATGGTCCGGTTACCCCAGTCAGTCTGCGGGACCGTGAACTCGTAGGTCAGGTTGTGCTCTGCCTGCCACTCTTCGGTAATCGGCCCGATTGGGGTGGCCGAGACATTGAACCAGAACTCGTTCTCGATCTTGTCAGCCTCGAACAGAGTTCCAGTCGCGTTCTCCTGTGAGCCGGAGTCCACGATTCTCCTGATGAGTCCGAAGCTTCCCGCGGCATCGCCGTCGTAGGTGCCGTCGACTCGGATCGTCTCCGCTACGGTCTCGCCGCCCTGGCTCTCGAAGTGTATCACCGGGATGGTGCCCTCTACATCGACCTGAAAGAACTCGTCCCTAATCTCAAAGCTGAATTCACCGCCTCCCAGTATCAGGAAGTGTTGCTCCTCCCGGATGCCGTCCTCCCAGCGCTCGAGGATCCTGAACTCATCGAGGTCGAAGGAGAAGTAGTCTCTGTCTGCCCCATTGAGGCGGAGCGTGGCGTTGGCCTCGATCTGGAGGTGCTGAAGGCGCCTGCGGTCGTCCTCGTCCCAAGTCTCGAAGTAGAAAGTCGACAACTGACCGAACCCCCCGCCGCTGCTGTTGTTGTCGCCTCCGTTGAATGACAGCCACCCTGTGCCGTCTATCCTGAACCTCTCGGTCAGTTCGCCCCCAGTCCAAGAGCGCAGGACGTAGACATCGTTGACTTGGACCTCGACAGTGAAGCCGTTGCTCTCGCCCTCCTCGCCCTCCTCGGTGGTGCTGAGATAGAGGGAGCCGTTGCCGCTCATCTCGAAGTCCTGCTGGAGAAGCACGTTGCCGTCGTAGGTCTCGTTGAGCCATATCCTGTCGAGTTTGAGTTCTAGTTGCAGGCCTTCGGAGCCGTTCGTGGCATCGAGGGTCAGGGTGCCGTTGCCGAGCTCGTTTGACTCGAGAATGCTGCCAGTCCTCTTCTGCCAGCCTCGTCCCTCGAACTCGATTCCCTGGTCCTCCTCCGCACCTTCCATCGACCATGTGGTCTCACGGGTTATCTCGTGGTCGGCGATGGGCTGATTCCAGTTGGTGATGCCGAGAGTCCGCGAACAGGATGCTTCGCCGGTCTCGACCGAGATTGAGACACGATCCTCGAACTCCGGCTCGGAGTCGATGATGATGTCGACCTCGCCGCCTGCGCTCACCACCGTCGCGTTTGAGATGGTGGCGATGACCTCGCCATCACGGATATGCTGGACGTCTACGGTGAGAGCACTGGGCGAGCTGCCGTTGGTGAACGGGGGGTCGAAGACGACCAGATAGCGGTGCAGGACGTCGTAGGTCAGGTTCCAGCCGCCGTCCCAGTGTTCCTCTACGTCCCAATCGACCAATACGGTGCAAGTAGTGGGGGCGCCGTCGTCAGTTGCGGTGACCATGGCTGCAGGCCCGCTGAGAAGCAGGATAGCAAGCACTGCTAGGGCGGTGTTCTCGCGAGGCACGGCATGTGCCTAGTCCCGGGAGATATGAATCAATGGGGACGTTGCTACTCAGAATAGGGGCTCTTCGTAGTCGTCATCCTCGCCGGAGCGTTCGCGCCACAGCGAGACCGGGACGTCCTCGTAGATGCCGGCGTACGGATCCTCCTCCTCCTCGGACTTGTCTTCCACGGCGGACAGGCGGGCCAGCTCCTCTGCGTTGGCCTTGAACTTCCAGTAGTGGATCCTCCACTCTCGGCCATCCCAAAGAGTGGTCTCCTCGGACTCGGTGGTGAGCAGGTCATAGTCCTGCAGCTGGTAGAACAGGTTGCGGTCGGTGGGCTCGAGGGCATTGTCTATGATACGGTTCGAGAAGCCGAAGAAGCCGAGTGCGTGCTCGGCGATCGACTCGGCCACGACGGTCTCCATGTCGATGTCGACTTTGTGCCGGATGGCCTGTGTGAGTTGTGCTAACGTCAAGCCCATCGCGTCTCCCTCCAGTGATGTAATATGGAAGGCCGCGCTATTTCAACCGTCTCTCGCTCAGCCTCGATTTTCGCCGTTCTTCGCTCCGAAGTGGTTAATCTGTCTCCTACTTTCGCGAAGCCATGGAAGACTCGGAAAGACCTCGTTTCCTAGGTCTGGAGGAGTCTGAATCAGGACCATGGGATGCAGTGGTTCTACCAGTGCCCTTCGAGATGACGACGAGCTGGGGCGAAGGCACTGAGCATGGACCTGCAGCGTGCATCGAAGCCAGCTCCCAAGTCGAACTGTACGACCCCCTACTGCCGGATGAGTTGCCCTGCGGACTTGGCATCCACACCGCCGATGCCTGGAGCTCCAAGGCCCCCACTCTCAGAGCTCAGTTGGATTCCATCCGGGACTATGCCACCAAATGGCTCGACGGCGAGCAGTTTCCAATCATCCTCGGCGGCGAGCACGGCATCCTGCCGCCGCTTATGGAGGCGGCCTCAGACCATCCTGATCTGGGCGGCGACCTCGGGCTGCTGACCCTTGTTCAGGTCGATGCTCACGCCGACCTGCGCGACGAGTTGAACGGAGAGCGCTTCTCGCATGGCACGGCGGTGCGCCGCGCGCTCGATGCGGGAGTCGGACGGGTCATTCAGATTGGCACCCGGGCGCTGTCACGAGGAGAAGCTGCCTTCGCTGCAGCGGACGGTCGAGTCGAGACCTGGTTCGCACGCGACTTCATGGGGGTGTGCGACGGACAGGCTGGCTGGGCCAGGCTGACCGAGCGCATCGCTCAGTTAGAGGGGGCCGTTTGGCTCACCTTCGATGTCGACGGATTGGACGGAGCATTGGTCCCCGCCACTGGCACTCCGGTCCCCGGTGGTCTTTCTCACTGGGCCGCAGTGGACCTCATCGAAGGGCTCTTCGCAGCCCCCAAAAGCACAGTAATAGGCGCTGACGTCAACGAGATAGCCCCGGGTAAGGACGACTCGCTCACACAGTTCAACGCGGCGCTGATTGCGACCAAGATACTTGCCTGCCACACCCTGTCACGCCTTAATCAGAAGGATTGAACGGGCTCCGCCCGCTCCGATTGCCATGCAGCGTGCTGCGGCGCTGGCGCTGGTCGCCCTCATTGTCGCTGGAGGTGCTGCTCCCGTCGCCAGCGCTCAGCAGCCAGACCTCACTCAGGAGCACTGGTACCACAGCTACGCCACTCTGACCCTCGATGTGCAGGCATGGGAGGATGACTACCCTGAGGTGGTCCGCTTGGTCAGTGCGGGGACGACCCTGTATGGAAGACAGCAGTGGGTGCTGCAGATCTCCGACTGGTCGGTCGAGAACAAGAGCGATGGTTCGCCCAAGGAGAAGGTGTACATCGACGGCGGGCACCACGGCAACGAGCACCTCGGGACCGAACTCG
The DNA here is from genome assembly GCA_022448665.1 of Candidatus Thalassarchaeum betae. Classification (GTDB taxonomy): domain Archaea; phylum Thermoplasmatota; class Poseidoniia; order Poseidoniales; family Thalassarchaeaceae; genus Thalassarchaeum. The sequence goes on from JAKUUO010000003.1 coordinate 48,342, forward strand.
CATTCCTGACCGCAGAGTTCTACATCGAAGGCTGGGGAAACGGCGATACCGAGGTCATCGAGGTACTGCAGAGCACCGAGATCCACATCATGGTGCTGCTCAACGCTGATGGCAATGACGCCGACACACGATGGAACATGAACCAAGTGGACCTGAACCGCAACTACGACCACCACTGGACTACCGACGAGACTGCGAGTGGGGATGGGCCGTTCAGCGAGCCGGAGACCAGCAACAACGCCGACTACATGCACGAGTGGGTGACCGAGGCAGACCTCTACGTCACCATGCACACAGGCACGTGGATTCTCGCATATCCATGGGGCTTCACCCCCAACATGCCCTCGGACTGGGAGCTCTTCGAGTTCATCCGCGACGACATCCACGAGAAAATCGACGGCGACTTGCCGATCCGCAACGCCAACGCCGGCATCTACCCAACTCACGGCACCAGCCGCGACTACGGCTACGGAGTGATGGGCTACCCCTGCTTCACCTTCGAGACCGACGACGAGCAGTTCCTGCTTGGCAGCGTCCAATCTGTCAGCGACCGCCTAGAGCTCGAACTCGAGGTCATGCGCTACCTGATCTCGAACGTCTGGTACTGGCGGGCTAGGCTGAGCGTAGACTCCCTAGAGGTCTCAGACGACCATGTCGACCTGAGCGTTTCCAACATAGGGCGAGCCAGCACGGCCAACGCCACTGTGCACTACATGAACGAGATGGGCGAGGTGCTGTGGCACTCGGACAACTTCAGCGTCAATGCGAGCAACCACACCGATACGAGGCTGGATGCGAGCGGGCTGAGTGTGGTTGCTGGCGGCCACTTCGAACTTCACTACCAGAAGCGTGTGATTGATGCCGCCCTGTGGGTCAACGAGCCGGTAAACGAGAGCGTTGTTGGCGTTGTGAGCGATGACTCGTGGAACTTGCTCCCAGCACCTTCGCTGCTGCTGAGCATGGTCGCAATTGCTCTCGCAGCGATAAATAGGGAAAACCGCAGGTTTGAGCAATAATTCAGATTGTTTTCACAACAAAACGATGTTAGAACGTCGTTTTTACAATGCAATTCTTTGTATATCACTACCGAATCGGCGAGTTCGGCGATATCATGGAATGGAAGAACAGCGAATTCGGAGAAATAGGGGATCAACTGGTGCTACCGCTCTTCGAGGGTGTTGAGAAGCCCCCAAATAACTCCCTCTCAGGACTGAACAGGAGCCAGCGGACCCTCGTAAGGGAAGCGATAGCCTCGGATGACTTCGAAGGGAAAAAGGGGCAACGGATGGCTGTCTGGAACCCTGACTGCAGAGTGCTTCTGGTTGGCATGGGCGAGAAGGGCGAGTTCGGGCATGGGAAGGCCAGGAACATCGGTGCGCGGGTGATGGGGGCCCTCTCCAAGAAGAAGGGGCTCTCGGTCACTGTCCGGTTCACATCTGGATGGTCGAGCGAGCGCATGGTCGACTTCGCTGAGGGCATGATGCTGCGCGACTACGAGTTCCTCGAGCACCAGAAGGTCGACGATGAGCACATCGCCGAGCCTTGGAGCGTCGACTTTCAGGCGAGTGCGCGCCATCAGGAGGCACTCACAGAGGACCTCGGACGGGTTCACTCGGTGGTTGGAGGGGTGCATCTCGCGCGCGACCTCGGAAACGAGCCGGCCAACGTGCTGTATCCCATGGAGTACGCACGCAGGGCGGTCGAATGGGCTGAGGGCAAGGACAACGTGGTGGTCGAAGTATACGACTGGGACAGGTTGCAGGAGCTCGGCATGGGCGGCCTGATCAACGTCGGCAAGGGCAGCGACAGGAAGCCCTGCATGGTCCTTTTCACCCTCAATCCAGACGCCGACGGGGGCGTACAGCGACCTTGCATCGTCGGTAAGGGCATCACCTTCGATACAGGTGGAATCTCGATCAAACCGTCCAAGGGCATGTGGGACATGAAGTACGACATGTGCGGGGCCGCGACAGTCTTCGGGCTCATGGAAGCCCTGCACGCAACCGGTTACGAACGTCGGGTGAATGGAATAACCTGCATAGCCGAGAACATGCCTGGAGCCGGCGCCTATCGGCCAGGTGATGTCTTCGAGACCTACTCTGGCAAGACCATCGAGGTGTTCAGCACTGATGCCGAGGGCCGCAATGTCCTCGCCGATGGGCTGTGGAAGGCCGGCGAACTCGACCCCGAGTACATCGTCGACCTCGCCACGCTGACCGGTGCCATCGTGGTCGCACTTGGCAACCAGATCACTGGGATGTGGGCCAATGACGAGGACATCGGCAAGCGAGTCCGGAAGGCTGCTAACAGATCCGGCGAAGCGGTATGGCGCATGCCGCTGAACGCCCAGTTCCGCAAGTACATGACTGACTCGGCATTCGCCGACATCCGGAACGGCTCGATCGGCGGGGGCGCGGGCTCATCGAACACCGCGGCCTCGTTCCTCGAGTTCTTCGTGCCGCACCGTGGCTACGACGAGGATGCGGACAAGATTCCATGGGTGCACCTTGACATTGCTGGAACCGCATGGGGCCCCGGCTCGAAGGCCCGCTCCGAGGGCGCTAACCCCCTGTTCCAGTTCGGTGTATCGGGAGTCCACGTTCGGACTCTTCACAGGCTGGTCACCGAAGGTTGATCACTCGTCATCGTCTGAATCTACGACCTCGAAGTCGGCCTCGACGACATCTTCGTCGCCGTCATCAGCCTGTTGTTCGGCCATCTCGGCGGCGGCCGCCTCGTACAGTTTGGTCGAGACGCCGTGCATCTCCTGCTCGACTTCACTGATCTTGGTCTGGACAGCGGCCTCATCGAGGTCCTCGACCTCGATGGTGGTCTCCCCATCCTCCTTAGTGATCAGCACCCTCAACTCGTCGAGCTTGGTGTGGACCGGGTCTGTGTCGAGGTCGCCGAGCTTCTCACCGGCGTCATCTAGCATGCGCTTGGTCTGGTAGACGATGCTGTCGGCGGAGTTGATGAGGTCGATTCCCGCCCTCCGTAGCTTGTCCTCCTTGGCGAACTTCTCCGCATCGGTGACCTTCTGCTTGATCTCGTCCTCAGAGAGGGAGGTCTGGCTCTCGATCTTGATCGACTGCTCGGTGCCTGTTCCCAGGTCCTTGGCGGAGACGTCCACTATGCCATTGGCATCGATGTCGAAAGTGACCTCGATCTGCGGGATTCCGCGTGGCGCTGGAGGGATTCCCATCAGGTGGAATCGCCCGAGCGTGGTGTTGTCCTTTGCGAACTCGCGCTCGCCCTGAAGGACGTGGACCTCTACAGCCGGCTGGTTGTCGGCGGCTGTCGAGAAGTTCTCGGAGCGACGAGTCGGGATCGTCGTGTTGCGCTCGATCATGGTCGTCATTACGCCGCCGAGAGTCTCAATTCCGAGAGTCAGTGGCGTCACATCCAGCAGGAGTACGTCGGTAACGCCCTCGTCCCCGACGATGATGCCGGCCTGCAGGGCCGCGCCGACGGCGACGGCCTCATCGGGGTTGATTCCCCTGAAGGGGGCCTTGCCGACCTCCTCTTCAATCGCCTTCTGAACGGCTGGGACTCGGGTGGAGCCGCCGACGAGGAGGATCTTGTCGATGCTTCCCTTCTTGACTCCTGAGTCCTTGATTGCCTGGCGGGTCGGCCCCATGGTACGGGCTACGAAATCGCTGATCAGATCCTCGAGCTTGGCTCGAGAGAGGGTCAGATCGAGGTGCTCCGGCTGGCCGTCGCTCATGGTGATGAATGGGAGGTTGACCTGAGTCGAGGTAGTCCCCGAAAGCTCAGTCTTGGCCTTCTCGGCAGCCTCTCGCAGTCGGCTCATGGCCTGGAGGTCCTTGGATAGGTCGATGCCTGATGACTTCTTGAACTCGGCAACGATCCAAACGACGACGGCATCGTCGAAGTCGTCACCACCGAGGCGGTTGTCGCCGCTGGTGGCCTTGACCTCGATCTGAGGCTGGCCGTCGACCTGATAAATCTCGAGAACCGAGACATCGAAGGTCCCGCCGCCGAGGTCGAACACCAAGATGGTCTGGTCCTCTTCCTTGTCGACACCGTACGCCAGCGCGGCTGCGGTGGGCTCATTGATGATGCGGAGCACCTCGAGTCCAGCTATCCTGCCAGCGTCCTGAGTCGCTTTCCTCTGAGCGTCGGTGAAATAGGCGGGACAGGTGATGACGGCTTGCTTGACTTCCCTTCCGAGGTATTCCTCGGCGTCGGACTTGAGCTTCTGCAGAATGAAAGCGGAGATCTCCTGAGGCGTGTAGGTGTCGCCATCGATCTCCTTGCTCCAGTCAGTTCCCATCTCTCGCTTGACCGAGAGGATGGTCCTCTCGGAGTTGGTCACAGCCTGGCGCTTGGCCGTCACTCCGACCAATCTCTCACCGTCCTTGGCGAAGGCCACCACGCTCGGAGTCGTTCTTGAGCCCTCGGAGTTCGGTATCACCACCGCCTGTCCACCCTCGAGCGTTGCGACACAACTGTTTGTAGTTCCCAAATCGATTCCTATTACCGGTCCACTCATTCCTATTCCTCCAATTGCTCTCGTTCAGTGCCTCAGACCAAATCGAGTTTGATGTCGAGGATGCCGTTGTTGAGTTCCCACTCAACTATCTGTCCAGCAGCCTCTGGCAGTATGAAGCGCTTGAAGGGGTGCGGCTGGGTCTTTTTCATCAACTGGAGGACCTCGCCGCCGCTGCTGAGGACGAGTTCCACGTCCTCTGGCCTGATGTCGAGGAACCTCGAGATGTCGATGGTGACCGACATCCTCCCGTCATGAACGTAGATATCCTCCTCAGGCAAGTCCGAGACATCCGACTCCTCGGTCTCTTCTGCCTCGGCCTCGGCTTCGCCAGGACCGTTGACCTGTATGTTGACTCCCATGTTCTTCAGCAACTCGGAAATCCCATCGGGGCCGTTGAGCATTGACTCCATGATTCGGCGGAACTCCTCGGGTTCGGTGTTAGTGTCGACCTTGATCTGAGAATGTGACAGTTTCGTGGGGTCGATGCCCATCTGCTCGAACTGCTCGCGAATCTGGTTCATCATCGCCTCGAGCGCCTTGATGTCGATTGACATGCCCATCTGCTCGAACATCCTAGCCATCTCTGCGAACATGTCGTCAGCCCACTCATCACGCTCGCTTCCAGTCATCTGATATCACTACTCAACCCGAGGTTGTATAGTGCGATAGTGCTGTCGTATATGAACCGCACGGTCGCGCACGCACGAGCGAGATGCCGCGCTCAACGGTCGAGTTCAAAGCAAGGCTGTGGTTCGGCGATTCGCTATGGTCGAATCGGAGCATGACGTGGCCTTGGAGAACACTGATCGCCTGCACGGACGTTCAGCTCTGGTTAACAACGTCGAAGCGGCTGTGGCCCTCGCTGGGGCCGTCCGCTCCACCCTGGGTCCACGTGGGCTCGACAAGATGCTGGTGGAGGAAGGCGGCTCGACCACTGTGACCAACGACGGCGTGACGGTGCTGGAGACCGCTAAGGTCGAGCACCCGACCGCTCGGCTCCTGATATCCACTTCCTCTGCCCAAGACCGGGCGGCGCGTGACGGGACTACGACCACGGTCATCCTGACATCCGAGATGCTGCAGAACGCGCTCGAGCTGGTTCGCTCGGGAGTGCACCCCTCCGTAATCATGAATGGGTACCAGATCGCCCTCGATGAGGCCCTAGCGGAGATGGAGCGTATTGCACGCTCATCACAGGACCAAGCGGATAGACGCGCTGTGGTGGCGACCTCTCTGGCAGGGAAGGTAGACTCGTCGCTCACCGCCCATCTGACTGACTTGGCTCTGGAGGCTGCTGACGCGCTTGCAGGCGAAGAGGGTGGCGCTGATCTGGAGAGGCTCAGGGTGAAGCGTCTGATGATCAAGGACGGCAGTGCGAGAGAGTCCGAGATCGTACATGGTATGGTGCTCGCTAAGTCGAGGATGGACATGGCCACCCCAGCCAACTCGGACGGCGGAAGGATAGCCATCATTGACGGTGGATTGGAGAACGCCAAACTAGAGTTCGAGGCTTCGATAGAGGTCACCAGTGCTGGCGCGCTGCGCGGTTTTCACGAGCGCGCGCGCCAGAGACTCCAGGAGCAGGTCGAGTTGCTCGGGTCCCTTGGTGTGGATCTGCTGGTGGTGCGTGACGGCATCGCCGAAGAGTCTTCGACCATGCTGACCGATGCGGGGATCACAGCATATCGCCGCTTTGAGCGTGAGGATCTCGAGCGGCTGGCTCGGATCACTGGCTCCGTGATGGTTCGCGACGCGCGCAGAATAAAGGCAGATGATGTGGGGACCTACTCCAGTCGCTCAGAGCAGACGTTCTCCGGGATCAAGCACACTAGGATAGACGGTTCCGCGGGCGGCGCGATGACGGTTCTGATCCGCGGCTCCTCACCCACAGTCAGAGAGGAGGTTCGGCGGGCCTTCGACGACGCTCTAGGAGTCGCCCACAGACTCTCAGAAGACTCTCGGATGCTTCCTGGAGGGGGGGCATCACAGATTCATCTGGCCCGCCACCTGCGAGCATTCGCACCCAGCCAGGCCGGTCGCGAGCAACTGGCGATTGAGGCCTACGCGGCCGCACTGGAGATCGTGCCCCGTGCCCTCGCTGAGAACTCAGGACTCGACCCCATCGACGAGATACTGGCCCTCTCAGCGGCTCAAGCAGCAGACTCCGAGAACGGAGCTTGGATAGGTATGGACGTGATTTCGGGAGAGAAGGTCCGAATGGACAAGGTAGGGGTCATGGATCCGCTGTTCGTAGCCCGTCACGCACTCGCTGGGGCAACCGAGGCGGCCAACAGCGTCCTGAGGATCGACGATGTTCTGTGGGCCAAGCAGGATGCTCAGACACCGGACTGGCAGAGCGAGATGGATCAGGACTGAGCACTCAGTCTGTCGAGCATCTCATCCACCAACCGACCTATATCGAACTCCGCCTTCCAGCCCCAATCCTCGCGCGCCGCGGAATCATCAACTGCATTGGGCCATGAATCGGCGTACGCCTGACGCTCGTCTGGGACGAAGTCGCAGGTGAAGCCGTCGACCCTCTCTGCGATGGCATCGGCCAGTTCCTGAGCAGAGAACGAAGGTCCCGAGACGTTGTACCCGCCTCGGGCCGGGCCTATCGACTCGACGGGGGCTTCCATCAGGTCGGTGGTGGCTCTGATCCCATCGTCGATATACATCATCGGCAGATGGGTATCAGCGCGGACGAAGCATTCGTAGTGACCGCTTTTCAGAGCGGCGTGGAAGATCTCCACGGAGTAGTCAGTCGTGCCCCCGCCGGCTGGGGCCTTCCACGAGATGAGTCCGGGGTATCGGATGCCACGGACGTCCACTCCGTACTGCTTCCAGTAGTTCACGGCCATCGCCTCGCCGGTGACCTTGGTCCTGCCGTAGTTAGTGGTCGGGTTCAGCGGAGCCTCTTGGGGGGCAATACTTGGGCAATCGAGGCCGAAGACGGCTATAGAGGAAGGTGCGAAAACACGAAGGCCGTGGTTCCTAGCTGTCTCCAGCACGCAAATCGTTCCCCCCACATTCACCCTGTGGCAGAGCTCTGGCATCTTCTCCCCGGTGGCTGAGAGAATAGCGGCGAGGTGGTATATCGTGCCCACTTCTTCCTCTCTCACAGCAGCATCCACCCCCTCACCGTCGAGCACGCTGAGGAGGCGGAAGGGGCCGTCTTCGAGGAACGGGTGGCCGGGAACCTCTCGCACATCTGTGGCGATGACGTTGTCTGTCCCGTGGCGGGTTCTCAGGGCCTCCACGAGGTCGCTGCCAATCTGGCCCAGAGCACCTGTGACGAGAATCCTATCACCGGGAGGTTCCGCCATGCTCTTCGGGAATTCAGACGATACTTGAACATGGAGTGGTCGAGCATCTGAATTGCATAGCCAACCTTGATATGCAAGGCTCAACGGCTTCAAACCCCGTTGATTGCATGAGATATGTCGTGGTCACGGGAGGCGTGCTGTCTGGACTAGGCAAAGGAGTCACTGCGAGTAGCATGGGAGTTTTGCTCAAATCCGCGGGACTGCGCGTCACTTCGGTCAAGATTGACCCCTACCTGAACGTCGATGCCGGGACCATGAGCCCATTCGAGCACGGAGAGGTCTTCGTGCTCGATGACGGGGGAGAAGTCGACTTGGACCTTGGTAACTACGAGAGGTTCCTGGATATCGCTCTGACGAGGGACAACAACATCACCACAGGCAAGGTCTACGCGGCTGTGGTCGAACGGGAGCGTCGTGGCGACTACCTCGGGAAGACCGTGCAGGTCATCCCTCACATCACCAATGAGATCCAGGAGTGGATCGAGAGGGTCGCGCATGTGTCTAGCGATGGCGACAACGGCGCTCCCGATGTCTGTGTCATAGAACTCGGCGGTACGGTGGGAGATATCGAGAGCGCTCCCTTCGTCGAGGCTTTGCGCCAGTTTCAGTTCAGGGTCGGGCGTGAGAACATCTGCTTCGTCCACGTCAGTCTGGTCCCTGTCATGGGGCCGGTGGGAGAGCAGAAGACCAAACCGACCCAGCACACAGTGAAGGAGTTGCGCGGGCTCGGAATAATCCCGGATATACTCGTATGCAGGTCAGCCAAGCCGCTGCAGGACGATACCCGGGCGAAGCTCGCTGCCTTCTGCCACGTCTCCGAGGACGCGGTGGTGTCCGCGCACGACGTCTCGAACATCTACCGGGTCCCGATGATGCTGGAGGAGCAGGGCGTCAGCGGCGTCCTCTCTGGGCTCTTCGGGTTCGAACTGCCGTCAGAGCGACCTCTGCTGGATGACTGGAAGGCGATGGCCGACCGCGTCGACAACCCCGCCGAGGAGGTCCGCATCGCCACTGTCGGGAAGTACACGGGACTCTCAGATTCATACCTCAGCGTCATCAAGGCGCTGCAGCACTCGTCNTACGCNGTAGGACGCAAGCTGGTGATCGACTGGATAGAGTCGGCCGATCTCGACGACCAGACGGCCAGCGCCGACCCCGAGGCTCACGCNGCGGCCTGGGAGCTTCTGANTGGCGCTGACGGNGTGCTGGTTCCGGGAGGCTTCGGCATCCGCGGCATAGAGGGCAAGATCAAGGCGGCCGAGTACGCGAGGGAGAACAACGTCCCCTATCTGGGCGTGTGTCTGGGGCTTCAAGTGGCGACCATCGAGTTCTGCCGCAACGTGCTCGGCATGGAAGGGGCCAACTCGACCGAGTTCGACGAGGACACGCCCCATCCTGCGGTCGTGTTCATGCCTGAGATATCCAAGACCCACATGGGCGGGACGATGCGCCTCGGCACCAAGCCGACGCCGTTCCTCGTCGACGACTGCAAGATGCGCCGACTGTACGGCGGGGCCGATCACGTCGACGAGCGCCACAGGCACCGCTACGAGGTCAATCCGGATTTCATCGAGCGGATCGAGGAGGCGGGCCTGAAGTACGTGGGCAAGGACGAGACCGGTCAACGCTGCGAGATAATGGAACTCGATGGGCACCCTTACTTCGTCGGGACTCAGTACCACCCGGAGTTCAAGTCGCGGCCGGGCAGGCCAAGTCCGCCTTTCCTCGGTCTCCTCATGGCTGCTTGCGGTCAAGAGGTTTAGTCGACAGATACCGGCAGAACGCGGGTAGTGCGATAGCCCTGTAGGACCTTCATGTAGCGCTTGGCGGCGAACTCCGCATCAAGTGCCTCGTCGCCTGTCTCAATCCTCAGTGTCCTGACCGTGAGCAGTTTGGCTGGGGTGACTACCCCGAGTATGTTGTCGATTCCCACGGCACGGAGGACCTCGGGCGAGAGTTGCAGATTGCCCCTGCCGATCAAGAAGCCCTGACCTCCCATCGGCGAGAGCAGCAGAGTGACCGGGCCAGAGTGGGAAGAGATGATTCCCAGCAGGCCGGTTTCGTCGAGGTCGGTGCCGACCTGTTNCGNNCCCACCGTCGCGTCGATGCCGAGGTTCGTCGGCTCGAAGCCGTTCGTCTCGCCAATCGTCCTCAAGGTGCCGCCGGAACCCCAGATAATCAGTCGGTCATCGGTGATCAGTAACTCTCCTATGTGGTCGGCCAGTCCCTCTATGATGTCGTCCTCATCGGCAGCCTCGATGCGCTGCTTCGAGCCTTGCATCCAGCGTGGGCTAGCCGGCGTAATCGCCTCGGCGTAAAGCTGCACGACCCACTCACCGGCCCGATACCTCTCCTCATCGAGGTCGAGCACCTCGGTACTGGCCAACAGCAGGTCGTCGTTGAGCCACGCAGAGAGGACCTCTGCTGCGGCCTTGGGCGAGGCGGCGAAGCATCCCGAGTGCATCTTGACGCCGGTCGGCACTCCGATGACGGGGGTCTTCGGTTGGCCGGCCGACTCCAACGCGGCGACGATGTCGCGAGTGGTGCCGTCGCCACCAGCGTATACCAGCAGGTCGATTCCCGCATCAAGCAAGGCTGCGACCGCTTTCGCGGTGTCGGAGGCGGTGGTTGCCCCTGAAGAGGCGTGGACGGTGCTCACTGTGCCGATGTTGGCTCCCTTTGGGAGCCACTGCGTGCCCATCCTGCCTTCGCTGGTTAGCCATTCGACGTCATCGAAGCCGGCTCGATGCAATGTTGAGAAGTGCACGAGCATGGCGGTCATACGTGGCCCTGAGCGATCCTCGGCCCCTAGCGAGCGCGCCAGTTCTGCCTGACCGTCAGAGCCCTTCAGACCCAGCCTTCCGCCCAAGCCAGCGTCAGGATTGACCAACAGCCCAAGACGCACCATGACCAGTCCAAAGGGCGCGTGTTCTTATCGGTTCACGCTTCCGCGCCGTTCTCATGAGGGTCGTAGTGGCACTGGGGGGCAACGCCCTACTGCAGCGCGGGCAGCCGATGACGGCTGAGATCCAGCGTGAGAACGTGGCGATAGCGGCCAAGTCGCTGGCTCCGCTAGTGCATGACTACCAGTTGGTCATCTCGCATGGCAACGGGCCCCAAGTCGGCCTGCTCTCTCTGCAGTCAGCCGCCTACACAGAGGTCGAGGAGTACCCGCTGGACATCCTCGGGGCCCAGACCGAGGGGATGATCGGGTACATGATCGAGCAGGAGCTCGGCAACCTGCTCCCCATGGAGGAGCCGTTGGCGACTATCCTGACCATGGTCGAGGTCGACCCTGAGGACCCCGCCTTCGACAACCCGACAAAGCCCATCGGTCCGGTGTACAGCGAGGAGGAGGCGAGGGCCCTTGCTGAGGAGAGGGGGTGGAGCGTGGCCCCGGATGGCGAGCACTGGCGCAGGGTGGTCGCTTCGCCCGAGCCCCAGAGGATCTTCGAGATGAGGCCGATACACTGGCTCCTGGAGAACGGGACCACGGTGATCTGCGCCGGAGGGGGTGGGATTCCGACCGTGTACAAGCCCGACGGGACCTTGGAGGGCGTGGAGGTTGTAATCGACAAGGACAGAGCCAGCGCTCTGCTGGCCTTCGAGCTGGACGCCGGCCTGCTGATACTCGCCACCGACACCGATGGTGTCTATCTGGACTGGGGTACCGAGGACGCCCGCAGGATTGAGCGGGCTACTCCGGAGGAAATGGAACTGCATGACTTCGAGGAGGGCTCGATGGGGCCCAAGGTGGAGGCGGCCTGCGACTTCGTCCGCAGGTCTGGGGGAAGGGCCGTGATAGGAGCTCTCTCGGACCTCGAGGGCATGGTGGCCGGCACCACCGGGACCCAGTTCGTACTCGAATGATTCAGGCCTACGGCCTGTTTTTCGCGAGAGGGCTTCATATCCAATGCGCCTCGGCCAATGCGTCGAGGGCACCGTGAATGTCGATGATCTCCGTTGACGTAGGAGCTGAAGAGTCTCACTCGTATGCGGTGGGTACCACGGTGGGAGACGTCGTCTTGAACGTCCATGGACGCAAGCACGGGGCCGTCGCAGCGCTCGTCGATGGCGTCGAGCGGGATTTCTCACATGTCCTTGAGTCGGACTGCAGCGTCGAGTCAATTGACGGCTCTTCCGAGGCCGGCCTCTACATCCTCCGCCACTCCTGCGCCCATCTGCTGGCCCAGGCCGTCACAGAGTTGCACCCGGACGCCAGGCCGACCATCGGCCCGCCTATCGAGCACGGCTTCTACTACGACTTCCACATGGACCCGATCGGGGACGAGGAGTTGCGTGCCATCGAGAAGCGCATGAAGGCGCTCGTCAAGCAGAACCTCGTCATCGAGCGGGAGGAGCACGGCAACGACACGTTGCGCGAGATGTTCGGTGGCAATCCGTTCAAGCTCGAGATCATGGACGACAAGATAGGGCACGATGTCGGCTCTTCCGCCTACAGGCAGGGTGACTTCGTCGACCTGTGCCGGGGCCCGCACGTGCCCAGCACCGCCCACCTGCGCTGGTTCAGGCTCACCAGCACCAGCCAGGCCTACTGGCGAGCCGACTCGGGTCGTGAGTCGCTGGTTCGCATCTACGGAATGTGCTACCCGACCAAGGAGGCGCTCCAGGAGCGCGTGCGCCAGCTCGAGGAGGCCGCCAAGCGCGACCACAAGAAGATAGGCAAGGAGATGGAGCTCTACATGATTGACGAGTTAATCGGCAGGGGCCTGCCGGTCTGGCTGCCCAACGGCGAGATCCTCAAGTCCGAGATCGAGCGCTTCGCAATCGAGACCGAGGAGGCTTACGGCTACGTCAGGGTGACCACCCCGGTACTGGCCAAGCAGCAGCTGTTCGAGGCCAGCGGGCACCTGCCTCACTACGCTGATTCGATGTACCCCCCGATGGAGATGGACGACGGGACCTACTACCTGAAGGCGATGAACTGCCCGATGCACCACCTCATCTACCGAAACAAGAAGCGCTCCTACCGCGACCTGCCGATGCGCATCGCAGAGTACGGCACGGTGTACCGCAACGAGCTCTCAGGCACTCTGGCAGGACTGCTCCGGGTCCGGATGCTGTCGATGAACGACGCGCACATCTACTGCACCCTCGACCAGGTCGCTCAGGAGTTCGCTGACAACATCCGCATGGTGCAGGACTACTACGCCGCCTTCGGGTTCGAGAACTACCACTTCCAACTCTCCCTCTGGGACCCCGAGGCCCCTGACAAGTACATCGACCAGCCCGAGAACTGGGCGGCCACCGAGAACCACCTCAGGCAGATACTGGACGGTCTGGGGGTGCCCTATGTCGAGACCGTCGGCGAGGCCGCCTTCTACGGGCCCAAGGTCGACATCCAGTTCACCACGCTGCTGGGCAGGGAGGAGTCGATGTCCACCATACAGCTCGACTTCGCCGCCAAGGAGAGGTTCTCGCTGACCTACAAGGACGAGACCGGTGCGGAGAACGGCGAGGTCTTCGTCATCCACCGCGCCCCGCTCTCGACCCACGAGAGGTTCGTAGCCTTCCTGACCGAGCACTGGGCTGGCAGCTTCCCGACCTGGCTCTCGCCGGTGCAGGTGCAGGTCATCACCATCTCGGAGAAGCACAAGCAGCACGCTGCGAGGGTGGCAGAGGCGCTCGAGCAGGCTGGGGTGCGGGTCAGAGTGGATGACTCCGACAGCACCATCGGCAGGAAGATCCGCCTCCACAGGACCCTCAGGCCGGCCTACATGGTCGTCATCGGCGACGAGGAGTCCAAGAACGGCACCGTGGCCATCAGGGAGCGCGGCGGCGGTCAGCGCAACGGGGTCGCGCTGGACGAGTTCGTCGCCGACATCTTCGCCGAGATCACCAACCGCAGCACTGAGCTCGGAATCGTGCCTCCGGAGTGAGGGGCAGTCATGATCGTGAACGTCTCCGGCTACCGCTTCGTCGACCTGCCCGACAGGGACGAGCTCCGCGAGCCGATGCTGGAGCACTGTCTCGGACTGGGGCTCAAGGGCACGGTCCTGCTGAGTCCCAACGGGATCAACTTCTTCCTCGCTGGCACTCAGGAGGCCACCGACTCCTTCCTGCAGCACCTCGAGTCCGACGCCCGCTTCGTAGGCATCCCGACCAAGGTCAGTCACACAGACTACCAGCCGTTCCGCAGGATGCTCGTCAAACGCAAGCAGGAAATAATTGCTCTCGGAAGGAAGGACATCAGGCCGGCTGAGTTCACAGGCCCGCACATCTCGCCGGCTGAGTTCAAGCAGATGCTCGACGAGGGCGAGGACGTCGTGGTCCTCGACGCTCGGAACGACTACGAGACCAGGGTAGGCACCTTCGATGGCGCAGTCGAGCTTGACATACCCTCGTTCAGGGACTTCCCGGATGCGATAGGGTCCCTGCCTGATGAGTACAAGTCGAAGACACTGGTGATGTACTGCACCGGGGGCATCCGCTGCGAGAAGGCATCCGCTGTCATGCTCAAGGCCGGGTTCGAGGACGTCAGACAGTTAGAGGGTGGGATTCTCGGGTACTTCGAGGAGTGCGGCGGCTCCCATTGGAGTGGTGACTGCTTTGTTTTCGACCAGAGGGTCGCGCTCGACCACCAGCTCGAAGAGTCTGAGATCGTGATGTGCTTCGAGTGCAGAGAGCCGCTATCCATTGAGGAGCAGCAATCGAAGCACTACTCCATCGGCGAGCACTGCCCATACTGCGTAAATCAGTGAAACAGTCCGTAGGGGCTGATTCAGGCTGTTTCCGTTAGCCACTGCTTCATTGTGCAGGCCTGACAGACCTCGCGACTGGTGATTTCGCCGCACTCCCTGCAGCTGTTCACCTCAGACTTCGAGTCCTGGTTGGCCTCCCGGTGCAGCCTGCGTATCTCGTCGAGCGAGTGCAGCAGGCCGTGCCTCGCCCCTGGCGTTATCGACTCCATCTCGGCCACGATGCCGCGACTCTGCTGTCGCATCGCCCCCGGGGCATGCGGGCAGTCGCCGTGGTACATTGGCAGGTTCTGACATATCGCGTGCGCGTGTATCTCCTGTTCCGGTATCCAGCGGAGCGGTACGATTCGAGGCGCTACTCCGTCAATCGGGTCCTCGGTGTGCGGGGCCAATCTGACCGAGCGGTCGATCTCACCCCTCTGCAGGTTCATCAGGATTGACTGGGCCATGTCGTCGAGGTTGTGGCCGAGCGCCATCACATCGGCGTTGACCTTCCGCGCGAGTGCGTTCAGTCCCTGACGGCGGAACACGCCGCAGTACGAGCACGGCATCAGCCCCTTGGCCTCGTCGTGGTTCTCGCCGATCGCCGGCATCCTCGTGACGACCTCGTCCATGCGCTCGTAGCCCATCTCCTCGTAACTCAGGGTCTCGAACCGCACGTCGAGGCTCTCGGCCAGTTGCCTCGCGCACTCCAGCGAGGGCGCGCGGTAGCCGTCTATGCCCTCGTCGATGCAGCCTGCGATCATCTCGACGTCGCGGCGTCGGCCGAGGATGTCGACCATCATCGTCAGAAGGACCGCCGAGTCCTTGCCGCCCGATATCGCCACCAAGATACGGTAGGGCGAGCCGTCCTCGTGCCTCGCGTCCTTGGGCAGAATCAGTTGCTGCCTGAGCTCCTTGGAGGTGCGCTTGCGTATGGAGGAGGACAGGTGCTTGCCGCAGAAGTGCTGGCCGCTGTAGGCCTGGTGGATGACCGAGTCCGAGCCGCACCGACTGCACCTCTCGACCGCGAGCCCGCCCGCCATGAGCCGCGCTCGGTGGAACCGGGCTTGAACCCACTCATATCCCCGGTCATCTCGGTTTGTGGCGCATATCGCTGCCCGACAGGTCTCAATCGGTCGAGCGGAACCTGCTCATCCCAGTCTCGATGATCCCCGTCACCCTCTGCCAAGGCAGGACGAAGCGCATGCCGGCGACCACCAGCAGGAACAGCCCAGCGGAGATCACCTTGCCGTAGGTGAGCTGCAGCTCGAGCGATTCGCGGACCTGACCGGACCACTGCCCCTGCTCGAGGAAGCCGACCAGGGAGATGAGGAAGTCGTCGAACTCGAGCGCTATCGCGGTGGTCAGCCCGACCACGGTCATGATGCCGACCAGGTGCACTATGTGCGAGTTGATCACGTTCCTGAACTGGATGACGTACTCGGGGTTCCTCTTCGCGTCCTCCGGGAGCATGGACGCGTACTCGAGATGGGTGATGACGGCTAGGCCCGATTCCATGAATACCAGGATGAGCAGCGCTATCTGGAGCAGCACCAGCGCCAGAGGCGATACCAGACCGCCGTACAGCGTGGCATCGCCGATCTGCGCTGGCAGAGGCTGCAGGCCCACGTCGACCGCCTCGGTGATTCCCTCGAAGGTCAGCATAGCATGGATCCCGACCACCATCAGGAAGTAGCCCACAGCCCAGGTTATCATCCTGCGGGACAGCCCCCAGATACCCATCAATCCGGCCAGTACCGGTGCGAAGACGATGCCCAGAAACACCATCTCGAAGATGAACATGAACGGGGTCCAGAGGAGATCGAGGTGGTTGGCCGCGGGGTGCCATGGGACGTGGGGCCCGTTGATCACCATCGCGTAGATCCAGGACATCAGGAACGGCAGGAGCATCCATGCGACGAAGCCGATGGAGACTGCCCTGTTGACCCAGGTCTGAATCTTCTCGCTCTGGTGAAGCAGGAAGACCCAGGCCACTGTGACGGCGATGCACAGCGCCAGAGGCCCCACGAAGGTAGCATCCCCTGTGAGCGGCTCTCCGGCGAAGTCGGTGAGCCCATGCAGGAAATCCGGTAGGATCAGTTCAACTGAGCCCGAGCTCTGCCAGTAGTTCAAGCCCCTGGTGTGCTCGTATGCCGGGCACCAGTAAGTGGATTCAATCCCCCCCGAATCCTCGATGAACTCCTCGGTGCAGGAGCCGAAGACGACGTTCATACGCTTCATCACCATGAGAAGGGAGGCCGTCGAGATAAGTTGGAGCAGGAGTACCTGCCAGCGCCGACGCAGTTTCGGGATATGGAGGGTCTGCGAGTCCGGTACCGCTTCCATTGCCATCACCTCACCCCCTAGACTGTTCTCACTTGCAGCAGAGCCTGAGAGAGCTCTACATCGGGCATCCAGTCGATCACCTTGGCGCCGTAGCCGGAGATTGCCGTCAGTCGGTTCTGCCTCTCCAGTTTGAGCACCTCATAGGACATGCGCGGAATCCTGCTGATCAGCCTCTCGAGGTCTATGCTGCTCGGAGACAGCACGATGACTTCGTGCCCCCTGGCCGCGAGATTGCGGATGGCGGGCAGCGTCGTGCCGTCTCCCTCGAGGCTGCTGATGATGAAGACCGGGGAGCCGCGGCTCATCCTCGACGACATCGCGTTTGTGACGGCCTGCAGCGGCATGGAGCCTTTTGCTCGGACTGCAGCCAAATTGCTCAGGACCTTGTAGCCCTGATTGTCACCGGTCTCCGGCGACAGGTAGTCCATCCTTTCACCGTAGGTGACCAGAGCGACCGAGTCGCGTCTGCGGATGAAGTAGTTCGATATCGACGCAGCGGCTATCGTCCCCATCTCCAGCGGGTTCTTGAGGACGGTCCCGATTCTGGAGACGTCTCTGGTATCGAGAATGATGAAGACGTCCGTTACGGCGTCCCTCGTCTTCTCGTTGACCATCAGCTCGCCGGTTCTGGCGAATGCCTTCCAGTTGATCGAGCGGAAGGCGTCTCCCGGCAGATACTCGCGGAGGGAGTAGAACTCCATCCCCGGCCCGGGGGTCTTGAGAGTGGTCGCCCCGGTGTACATCTTGGGAACGTCGGAGCGCAGCAGGGCCTCCTCGATCTCCCTGACCTGGGGGAACACGGTGATGTCGGTCCTGTCCTGCACTTTGGACTCGTTCGCGAAGAGGTTGAACACGTTGCGATATCGCACCGAGACGGGGCCTAGGGTGTAGTGTCCGCGGAGCGGGCATCTGACCCTGTACTTGATCCGCGCAGACTGGCCTGGCCCGAGGTTCATGCGCATCTGGTTGATGCCCTGTCGCATCTTCATCTCGTGCGGGACGTTGTCGAATACCTCCAGTTGCTGTGTCCTGCGGTATGAGTTGTTGGAAATGGTGAGTTCGACTATCACGTCGTCCCCCTTGTAGACGTTGGCCATCGTGGTCTCCGTGCCGTTGATGGTTCGCGTGATCTCCAGATCGGAATGGCCTGAAACCCAGCCGTTGATGGCCAGGAACGAGATGAACGTCAGACCGGCTATCATCAGTTGGAAGTTCGAGATCATCATCCCGATCAAAATCAGGCTGATTCCGCTGGTCAGCATCAGGGCCGCCTTGCGCGTCCACATGACTACGCCTCCACTCCCGAATCGGTGCGACCCCATTCCTTGATCCGTTTGATGATGCCGACCAGCTCGTCCGGCTTGTATCTCCTGTCTTCGAAGATGAAGTTCACGAGGACCGGGTCATCGACCATTCGCTGCAACTCCACAGCGGGCAGTGCGTCGAACTCCTCACGGGATAACGTGTTCAGGTTCCTGATTCGAGACAGCAGGACCTGTCGGATCTTCTCGGGGCGCTGGTAGTACTCATAGCGTCTGGCGTCGCCGAATCCGTAGTAGATGATTCGGAACACGTGGCGCCAGTCCTCAGGGTCCTCCTTGCGGATGAGGACGGCTTCGAGGACGATGAACAGCGTGAGGAAGAGGAGGAGCATCGCCATCCAGTCGTTGGTGAAGTAAATCAGGAGATAGTACAGCAGGTTGTAGGTGTCTCCGAACAGCGTCGGTTGCTGGTGGCGGCTCTCGTCGAAGATGACTATGGCGTTAGAGCTGGCCTTGGTCGAGTTGGGGCTCACTAGCAGGGCCTCGGCGATGATATCCAGAGCCCACTTGCGGTTGTCAGTTTCCGGCATGGATATCGAAGCGGTCGAGCCTCCACCGGCTGCGAACTGACCGACCGAGGTCGGGTCGTACAGTGCGTTGATCAGCAGCGAGCCGTCGGCCACGAAATGCACTCTGCCCGAATCGGCATCGATGCACAGCCTGTCCTGGCAGTATCGGACGTAGACTGCGAAGGGGCCCTGCTCGTCACCTTCGATTCCCAATGACTCGAAGCCGACGGTGAGGTTGCCGTCGTCGTTGGTGTCGAGGTACGAGTCGAGGGAGGACTTGCCAATCGCATAGCGGTTCTCAACGGGGTTGTACGAGGTTGCCTTCTCGAAGGCGGAGGGTGCGTTGGTCAGGAGGTGGTAGCCCTCCGTGAAGTCCCACTCTCCGGTGGATGAATAGCGGTGGGCGCACAGTCCTGCGTCGGACTCAGTGACGAAAGAGGAGATAGAAGGGTCTAGGGGCTCCGGGTCGAGGATGTCGATGACACCATCGTTGTCGAGGTCCTTCAAGCAGGGGTGAATCGAGGCCAGAGATCCCGAGTTTGTAGTGAAGTTGAACGCGGATCCGGTGTTGATCCACACGTAATCGGCCCCGAGTTCCACAGCGTACGAGCCTTCGTCGTACAGCCTGTGACCCGAGTAGTCGAGGCCGAACTGATTAGCGAGGTTGCTC
Source organism: Candidatus Thalassarchaeum betae (assembly GCA_022448665.1). GTDB lineage: Archaea > Thermoplasmatota > Poseidoniia > Poseidoniales > Thalassarchaeaceae > Thalassarchaeum. The sequence continues at coordinate 67,729 of JAKUUO010000003.1, forward strand.
GAGTAGCCGAAGTCGTCCATCAGCAGGACAGTCCCGCCGCTCTCAACGAAGGCCTCGATGGCCAGTATCTCGGATGTGGTGTATCCCTCGCCCTCGGAGAACTCGATGACATTCTCGTCTCCAGTGAAGCGAGGAAGCGAAATGGTGTCACGCTCGACCCCCGAGACGACGAAAATTGCCTCCTCTGGGTGGTCGATCTCGCTCAGCAGTAGGGGGCTCGAGACCAGAGCCGTGGTCTCGATTCCCATGTTGTTGATGTCCGCCCTGAAGAACCCCAGATCATTCCAGTCATCGCCATAGGCCGACTGGTGGGTCTGCCCATCGATGATGTAGGTCTGGAGCACTGACGAGACCAGAATCAGCAGAAGCGCCCAGAAAGCGAAAATGAGTGCGCCCCGGCGAGAACGGCGTGTCGTCAATTGCTGCGACAAAACGCGCCAATCCGCCATGCTGGGAGCCTCCGTTCCGTAGGAACGGGCTACGAGCCTCAACTTCGTCTTAAGACCATTATGTGGCGATGAACGGACCGTGCATCACTAGTCAACGTGCGAGTTGGACTGTCGCACCGACCCCAGCGACTTCCTCGACGGGGACCGAGAGAAGCCCGTCGACGGTGGGCCAAGGCAGCATAGTGGGATCTATGTCGGACTTGATCGAGACCAGTAAAGCCACGATGCTGCCGGTGTCGGTGTCGAGCCTGAAGTCTGCCATGTGGCCAAGTTTGTCGCCGGATTCGTCAACGACTTCTCTCCCTAGGATCTCCCGGCCGAAGGTCGTAGGCATTCTTCTACCTCATGCTGATTCGATGCCCGAGAGGCCATCGGGGCGACGGCGGACCGACTCGAGGCCGCTGGTGAGCATCGCTTCCATGCGACCGTAGTACTGCATCATCTCATCGGTCACGGTTGGGCGTACGCGCTCGATTGCCTGCTCGAAGTGCTTCTTCGAGACTGTCTTTCGCTCAGCCCTCATCGCTATCAAAGCGGCCTCGCGACAGATGGCTTCGATGTCGGCACCGGTGTAATTCTGCAGACTCGAAGCGAGGTCATTGAGCTTGAACCTGCCAAGCGGCATGTCCGCGGTGTGAATCTTGAGGATCTCTTTCATCGCGGCGGCGTCGGGCGGTGGGATGTGCAGGACGCGCTCGAACCTGCCGCTCCGCAGGAGCGCCGGGTCGATCATCTCGGGACGGTTGGTCGCGGCGACCACGATGACGCCTTCCATGCCCTCGACGCCGTCCATGCTGCTCAGTAGTTGGTTCACGACGCGGTTCATGACGTCGGAGCCGTCACCTGAAGCGGTTCGACGCGTGCCTGCAATGCTCTCGAACTCGTCGAGGAAGACGATGGAGGGGCTGGACTGCTTGGCCTTCTTGAAAACCTCGCGGATGGCCTTCTCCGACTCACCTACCCACTTGGAGATTAATTCCGGTCCTTTGATGGTGATGAAATTAGCCTTGGCCTCGTTGGCTATCGCCTTGGCGATCAGGGTCTTGCCGGTCCCGGGGGCTCCGAACAGGAGGATTCCTCTCGGGGGGCTGATTCCGAAGTGCTCGAACAATTCAGGTTTGGTCAGAGGCCACTCGATGCTTTCCTTGAGCCTCTCCTTGACCTCTTCCAGACCACCGACCTCGTCCCAAGAGACCTCGGGGACCTCGAGATAGATCTCGCGCAGAGCGCTCGGCTCGATCTCCTTGATGGCCTGACGGAAGTCAGACATGGTGACCTCCATCTTCTCGAGCACCTCTGGAGGAATGTGCTCCTCGTCGAGGTCAATCTCAGGGAGGTATCGGCGCAGGGCCTTCATCGCCGACTCGCGGACCAGGGCCGAGATGTCGGCGCCGACGAAGCCGTACGAGTTATCGAGCAGCCAGTCGATGTCGAAGTCGTCGCTAATCGGCATGCCACGGGTGTGGATATTGATGATCTCTTCGCGGCCGTTCTTGTCGGGCACGCCGATCTCCAGCTCACGATCAAAGCGGCCGGGTCGGCGCAGAGCCGGATCGATGGCGTCACGGCGGTTGGTTGCGCCGATCACGACGACGTTGTCGCGTCCCTCCATGCCATCGAGAAGAGTCAGGAGCTGTGCTACGACCCGGCGCTCGACCTCACCGGTGACGTCCTCGCGCTTGGGCGCGATACTGTCGAGCTCGTCAATGAAGATGATCGCTGGGGCGTTGGCAGCGGCCTCGTCGAAAATCTCGCGGAGCTGCTTCTCGCTCTCCCCGTAGTACTTCGAGATAATCTCCGGGCCGTTGATTGAAGTGAAGTGGGCTTTCGTCTCTGAGGCGACAGCCTTGGCGATTAGGGTCTTGCCGGTCCCGGGTGGGCCGTGGAGCAGTACGCCCCTCGGAGGGTCGATTCCGAGACGCCTGAACAGGATGGGGTGCTTCAGCGGGAGTTCAATCATCTCACGAACCTTCGCCAGTGCCTCCCCCAAGCCACCGATGTCCTCGTAGGAGATGGTCTGGATTTGTCCCGCTTCTTCCTCGTCTACGGCATCCTCCTTGATGATGATCTCAGTGTCCGGCAGGACCTGGACGATGCCTTTCGGATTGGTCGAGACGATTGCGAACGGGAGGGCCTCGGCGAACAGAGTCATGCCGGGGATGAAGATGCGGTCACCGGCGACCACTGGTCGCTTGTTGAGGCCGCGTCGGGCGAAGCCCTCGATGCCCGGTCCGAAGCGGACCTTCTGCTGCTTCGCCATCACAGGGCTGAGCACCAGACGCTCGCACGGTTGGGTCTCGACCTTGGTGATGGTGACGCGGTCACCGAGGCTCACGCCTGCGTTTTTTCGGATTATTCCGTCAATTCTGATAACTCCTAGGTTTGCATCCTCGGGTCGGCAGCGCCAGACGATGGCGGCGGTGCTCTGTTCGCCCGCGATCTCGACTATGTCGCCGGGTTTGAGATTGAGCTCGTTGTCGAAAGGAACACGCGCTCGGCCGTGTCCTACGTCGCTTGGGATGGCCTTCGCCACCCTGAGAGTCAAGGATTCTGACGAGTCTTCTGACACAACGGCACGCTCCTAACAGATACCCTTCGTTCATGAGGCTAGTTAAACCTACCAACAAAGAGGTGTCCCTTTGGCTCAAACGGTTATCGGAACAATGGGGCCCGGTGAGTAGGATTCATGGCGTAAGTGCGATTCGCGGGAGACATGACCCATGTGCTCGAGACTGGATTCGAAGTTATGGAGAGCGCCAATCCAAACGGGAGCCCGAAGGTTCGCGGTTACAACATCGTCAACGGGCAGTTGACTCTGGCCAAGGACGGAGGGACATTCGAGAGCCGCAACCCGGCTTGGCTAGACGACTGCCTCGGCGAGTTCCCACTCTCCGAAAAAGAGGATGTTCACGATGCCTTGAGTGCAGCAAAGGCGGCCTTCCCTGGCTGGGCTGCAACGCCCGCTCCCACGCGCGGTCAGGTCATAGGAAACATGGGTCGCCTGCTGATGGAATACAAGGATGACATCGTTCGAGTCGAGACTCGCGAAATCGGCAAGACGCTCAATGAGAGCGCGGGGTCGGTCCAAGAGGCCATCGACACCTGCCTGTTCTTCCAGTCCGAGGGCCGCCGGCTGTACGGTCAGACGGTCAACTCCGAACTGCCTGACAAGGAGCTCTTCACCTACCGCCGACCCCTGGGGGTCTGCGGCATCATCAACGCCTGTAACTTCCCAGCCGCAGTGCCGTTCTGGAAGATGATTCCCGCCATCATGTGCGGCAACACATGCGTCTGGAAGTCGCCGCAGGACGCGCCTCTGCTATCCTTCATGCTCACGCGCATAATGCACGAGGCGGGTCTGCCTGATGGAGTCATCAACCTCGTTCACGGAAAGGGCAGAGGTGCCGGTCAGAGCCTGGTCGATGCTGTCGACGAGGGCATGGTCAACAAGATCAGTTTCACTGGCTCGACCGCAGTGGGCAAGATGATCGGCGAGATCTGCGGTCGTAACCTAGTCTCCTGCTCGCTAGAACTCGGCGGCAAGAATCCTCTCGTCGTGATGCCATCAGCCAACCTTGACAACGCAGTGGAAGGAGCCTACTGGGCCGGCTTCGGCACAGCGGGTCAGCGCTGCACTTCCCTAGGCAATCTCATCATCCACGAAGACATCTACGACGAATTCATGTCGAAGTTCATGGCTAAAGTGGAGTCGACGAGCGTCGGCGACTCGATGCGTCACGACGATATCCTGTACGGGCCCATGCTGTCGGAGAAGTACGCCAAGGACTTCCTGAGCGATCTCGGGATGTGCGAGTCCAGTGGTGCGACCAAACTCTGGGGCGAGGGCATAATTACGAACGAAAACAAGCCGATTAACTTCGTCGGAGACGCCTCCGAGGGGGTCTACATGTGGCCTCACGTATATGCCGATGTGACTGAGGACATGGAGTGCTTCCACGAGGAAATCTTCGGACCCGCGGTGACTGTTGTGAAGGCGAAGGATTTCGACCACGCGCTCCACCTTGCCAACGCCTCCCCCTACGGTCTATCCAGCGCCTGCTACACCAATGACAGGCTCGAGGCATACCGATTCAAGACCGGTATCAAGGCTGGGATGACTGGTATTAACAACTCCACCACCGGAGCTGAGGCCCACCTTCCGTTCGGTGGCGTCAAGGGCAGCGGCAACGGCACCCGCGAGTCGGGAATCTGGGTCATCGAAGCCTACTCTTACTGGCACGCTGTCAACGACGAACTCTCCGGCAAGCTGCAACTGGCTCAGATGGACGTCGACGAGGTCCATGTCGAGGAAGCCGACGCCGACTACGCCGGCCTAGCTTAGAGTAGTGGCTCGCCGCACTCGGGACACGGCAGGCCAGGCAGCCACGCCCCGGGCATGTGACCGCAGTTGGGGCAGATCGAGGATTCGATGTCCTCCCCCAGCATCATCGGGCCAGTGAAGGGGGTACGCCTTGAACCTTGCACCACGGTTGAGTCCCAAGGGGACTCATGCAATCCCTTATGGGGCTATGACTGCGCGATGCGGGCATCAGGGATGGACCATGAGCGAGGGCATCAAACTCCCGCTCCCGATGAAGAAGGGCTTCGGTGCCACCGACAGGGTCGATGACTGGTGGAAGGGCCCGACGGCAATGGCGGCCTACCTCGGGATCATGATCATATACGGCACCTGGCGCGGATTCATGGAGGCTGACTTCTGGATCTTCGAGGAGTTCGGCAGGAGTGCGGGCAACCAAACAATGGCCATAGAGAGTGAGGGTAGTCACGTTCTAAGTCCGCTGTTCAGCCCGCTCATTTACCCAAATGAGAACTCCTGGGTTCCTCAGCGGTTGTGGTGGATGAGTCCGGCGATGTTCATTCTGATCTTCCCCGCTGGCTTCAGGGGAACATGCTACTACTACCGCAAGGCGTACTATCGCGCCTTCATGCAGCAGCCCACCGGTTGCGCGGTCTCCAAGCCGTGGAACGAGTACAGCGGCGAGACCGGGCTGCTGCTCGTCCAGAACCTGCATCGCTACTTCCTCTACGCCGCGTTGGCATACCTGCCGATACTGTCGTACGACGTCTGGATGTCGGTCAACTTCCACGACCCGGTGAGTCATGCTCACTCATACGGGGTCTCGGTGGGCTCCTTGGTCCTAGCTGTCAACGTCATTGCCCTAGCCGGCTACACCTTCGGTTGCCATGCCTTCCGACATCTGGTCGGAGGGGGGGCTGATCTCTGGACGAGAGGTTCCAGGCCCATACTGAGATACCGGATGTGGAGAGTGTCGACGTGGTTCAACGAGTACCACAAGGAATGGGCCCTCTATTCTCTGTTCATCGTCATGTTCGCTGACTTGTACATCTACGCCTGCACCATGGGCTGGTGGACAGAGATCATCCTGTGGGGTGGTGTCTGATGGAAGACATCGTGATGCATGAGCATGACGTTGTCGTCATCGGCGCTGGGGGAGCTGGGCTGCGGGCCGCTATCGAGGCCAGCGCAGCGGGAGTCAGCGTGGCCATGATCTGTAAGTCGATGCTGGGCAAGGCCCACACTGTGATGGCCGAGGGCGGCGCTGCCGCGGCCCTCGCCAACAAGGACCACCGGGACTCGTGGCAGACCCATTTCCGTGACACCATGAAGGGAGGCAAGTACCTCGGAGACTGGCGGATGGCGCAGATCCATGCCCAGCAGGCGCCTGACAGGATTCGCGAGCTCGAACAGTGGGGCGCTGTCTTCGACAGGACGCCGGAGGGGCTGACCAGCCAGCGCAACTTCGGCGGGCACACCTATCCGAGGCTGGCGCACATCGGCGATGCCACCGGCCTCGAGCTCATTCGAACGCTGCAGCAGAGAGGGATCCACATGGGGATGGACGTGTTCATGGAATTCACCGTGCGCAGGTTGTTCGAGAACGATGGTCGCATCTCCGGATGCTTCGCGTACGATCGCAACGACGGTTCACTACATGTCTTCAAGGCCAAGACGATTATTCTCGCAACCGGGGGAATCACGCGCTGCTGGGAGGTCTGCTCGGGCTCGTGGGAATACACAGGCGAGGGTCACGCTCTGGCATACTGGGCTGGGGCCGAGATGGGCGATATGGAGTTCGTCCAGTTCCATCCCACCGGCATGATCTGGCCCCCCTCAGTCAAGGGCATACTGGTCACCGAGGGAGTTCGTGGGGAAGGCGGTGTACTGCGAAACTCCGAGGGTGTGCGTTTCATGTTCGACCACATCCCTGAGATGTACGCAGACGAGTTCGCCGACACCGAGGAGGAGGCGCTCGCTTGGGTCGACGAGGTCATCTCCGGTAAGCTCGCTACGCATCGCAGGCCTCCCGAGCTGCTGACCCGCGACGTGGTTGCCAAGGCGATCAACAGCGAGCGTGATGAGGGGAGGGCGTCCGAGCACGGCGGCGTCTACCTCGACATCTCCTGGCGCGATCCAGAGCAGATCATGAAGAAGCTCCCTGGGATGCATCACCAATTCAAGGAACTCGCTGCAGTGGACATCACCAAGCAGCCAATGGAGGTCGGGCCAACAGCCCACTACGTGATGGGTGGCGTCAAGGTCGACCCCTACACCCAGGAGACCTCGGTGCCCGGCCTGTATGCCGCCGGAGAAGTGGCAACCGGCCTGCACGGAGCCAATCGACTGGGTGGCAACTCCCTGTCCGACCTCATAGTGTTCGGCAAGATTGCTGGTGAGCAGGCCGCCGAGGCGGCCAAACTGATTAGTCACTTCACTGACGTAGACCAGTCCGAGGTCGACCATGTCGTGGCAGAAACTCTAGAGCCCTTGAGCCGCGAAGGCGGCGAGAACCCGGCCAAGGTCGTCAGCGACCTGCGCCAGATGATGCAGCAGAAGGCCGGCATCATCAGGACCGGGAATCTGCTTCTGGAGGCCATTGCAGACCTAGACTCGCTGGAAGAGCGCGCTGCCGCCACGTCCCCGGGCGGAGGAAGGACGTACAACCCGGGTTGGCATCAGGCGCTCGAGTTGAGCGCGATGATCGAAGTCAGTCGGATGTGCGCTCTCGCTGCTCACAGGCGCGAGGAGAGCCGTGGCGCGCACACCCGCGACGATTTCCCCGAGACGGACCACTACCACTGGGGCAAGGTCACCAGCGTGATCTCGATGAGTGAGGACGGCTCTATGGGCCTCGGCTACGCTTCTTACCCTACGATATCGGAGGAGCTCAGGTCGCTGCTGGACGCCGATGACCTGCATGAGGAGGTATGAGTATGAGTAACGAGGTCACGTTCAGGGTGTTCAGGGGGGAGTCAGATGCCGACGGCGACCCATTCGGACGGATGGTCGATTACACCGTCGAGATGGACGAGGGCATGGTGGTGCTGGACGTCATTCACCGGATACAGGCCGAGCAGTCCCCGGACCTTGCATGCCGCTGGAACTGCAAGGCGGGCAAGTGCGGCTCGTGCAGCGCTGAGGTCAATGGCAAGCCGAAGTTGATGTGCATGACCAGGGTGGAAGACGTCCTCGAGGAGACCCCAGATGGCGAGCCTGTCCTGATCAAGCCGATGCAGGCATTCCCGCTGACTAAGGACTTGGTGACTGACAATTCTTGGGCATACGAGATGGACAAGCGCATCGAGCCGATCAGCGGCCACGAGGAACCCGACTGGGAGTTTCACCAAGAGGAGGCTGAGCGGCTGCAGGAGTTCCGCTCCTGCATCGAATGCATGCTCTGCGTAAACACCTGCCATGTTCTGCGCGAGCACCAGAAGTTCGACGAGTTCGCCGGCCCGCGCTTCTTCGTCCGACTCGCCAATCTCGAGATGCACCCGCTGGACACCGTGAGCCGAATTCCTGAGATCAAGGATGACTTCGGCATCGGCTACTGCAACATCACCAAGTGCTGCACCGAGGTATGTCCTGCAGGCATCAACATCACAGACAACGCGATCATCCCTCTCAAGGAGCGAGTGGTGACCGAATACTACGACCCGCTGGCCATGCTGGCGCGCAAACTAGGCTTGCGTGGATGAGGGAGCGTCCAGACTCCGAATCGTATACCAGTATACGCTACGCCACTCTCAGGGGCAATCCGTACTAACGATCACAGGAAAAGTGCACCGAGCGCTTAGAGGCGCTTGGTTCCACTCTTCTTGACGTTCGCCTTCTTGATCTTAGCCGGTAGCCATGCAGGCCCATTCTTGGGCTTGTTCACCATCTCAGTCCAGCCACTGAAGCAGTGGACCTTGTTAGTCCCGCGCTCCCTCAGCTCAATGTTGGTGTGTCCTCGCGTGGCCGCCTTGAGGGCTGCACCGCGGGGCTGTTTGCTCACAAACACCTGTGTGGTGTCGCTACCGCCTTCCATCAGTACGAAGTATTTCTTTCCAGACATGAAGCAATTCCTCCGTCTCGGCGGCTTTCAGAAGAGATAATGAAGTTATGGGCGGAGAAACGCTATACTGCGCCTCTATGAAGGGGTTTTTGAAAAAACCGAAGGGGCTGAAATCTCAGATTTCCGCGCAAGCCAGTGTCTTCGTGTTCACTATACCAGGTATCGAACGGATGGATTCGACGACATTTCGTGCTATGTCGCCCATACTGTCGCCCTCAACCTTGACTATGAGATCGTAATCACCGAAGAGAAGATTCGAGTCGGTGACGCATGCAAGGTCGGAAGCCGCCTGATGCACGCTGGATTCCGAGCCTGGCTCAACGTTAATCAGCACATATCCCACCGACATGTCCGAATCTGAGTAGTCATCCCGAATCAAGGTTGCCTATTCGGAAATCTACTGGAATCCCTACGATGAATAGATATCCGATGGCCCCTCCTTGGGAGACGTATGGCAGAGGTAGTCATCGTCAGAGAATGTCTTCATGGCCAGGTCAGAGTCTTGTTCGGTGATCTGCCCCGCGTAGAGGGCGACATCATGGTCGTCCCTGCCAACAACAGACTAGCCGGCAGGGAGGGTCTGGATGAGAAGATGCAACAAGCCGCGGGACCCGAGCTCAGAGAGTTCTGCGCCGGTATCGCAAGAGAGCGTCGCAAGTCGAACCTCCAGCCATGCGGCGTCGGCGAGGCTGTGACCACTCCTCCGTTCAACCTGCCAGCGAAGCACCTCGTACATGTGGTCGGACCGGATTGCAGGAGGCCGACTCAGGACACATTCAGGCGTGAGATGCTGAAGAAGTCGTACATGGCTCTGTTCGCCGAGGTCGAGAAACTCAAGCCCCGCGAAACCCTAGTCACTCCGCCCCTCGGAATGGATGTCTTCGCATATCCTCACAGAGAAGGAGCGCGAATGACAATGGAAATTATTCTCGAGTGGATGGATAACGAGGAAGACCCTGGGGTTGACATGGTGCTAATTGTCACCAACGAGAATAACTTCCTCACCAACATGAAGACGGTCTACCGTGAAAGTGAGGACCGTTTTCCGGGGGTCGACAGGACGCGTGAATACCGAAAGGGCAAGTTCGAGTGATTCCCGACCAATGTTCTCAAGAACCCTGAGAATGCGATAGCACCGTGGGCGGCGTTTACGAGCGTGAGTTGCGTGCAGTACTCGCAGGCGAACTGAAGGGCGTCCGTGCTATCACTAAGTCGTGCAGCGAGGTGGAGCGCGCCTGCGCGATGCAAGTCATCCAGCGCCCCTTCCTAGTCGTCAGGGCGCCTGGCAGCGGCTCCGAAGGCACTGGTGACTTGCTGGTTCTGCGCGGTGACATGTGCTTTCCAATCGAAGTCAAGTCATCGAAGTTCCCGCGGCAGTACCTGTCCGGGAGGACGATGGTCCAGTACGAGGCCCTCCGTTCGACCGGCGAGAGGTGCGGGCTGCTGCCGCTCTATGCATACAGGCTGAAGAGTGTCAGGGGGGACAGTTGGAGAATCATGAGAGTCGAGGTGGAGTCGTTGACTGGGAAATTACGTCATCTGTCGAGGAGCATCCCCAAGCTTCCACTGACGCGTAATGGGACCCCTCACCTCGACTGGGGGAAGGGCATGCCACTGCATCGCTTCCTGGCTCTGGTCTGCCGCTCTGACGGGGCGCGCTCCATCGAGACCGACCCGGCCAGCGCACAGATCTACCAATCGATGCTTGAGTCGTCAAACTAGTCCGAGTCCTGCTCTCCGGACAACTCCGTTTCCAAGGTATCGAGCCTATGCTTCAGGCGCTCGAAATTATCACTGACATCGTCCAGTGAGGCCTGCTTGAGTAGTCTTCTGACGCTGTCACGCTCGCGTCTGAGGGAGTCAATGCGCCTGTTCAGGCTCCTGTCGTCTTCCAGCAGGTCGTCCGCCACGGACAGCGGAGGAGGTTCCGTCTCAAGTCGCTTACTACTCCAAGACGCAGGTTGAAGAGGGAAAATGCGGCCCTCATACCATGCAAGAGGGGGGGCAGTCGAGGAGTTATCTGATTCCGCTGCTGCTGCTGTACCTGCTTTACTCGCTGGGTATGCCGCTATGGGGAGTTGCGGTTGCAGGACTGTGGTACTTCGGTCTGCTGTATCTCGAGGACAATGGGTCTCTCGACAAGTTAGGAGTTTCAAGGGTGCTCGGAATCGTCCTAATGATTCGGACTAGGCACGGTCAAGATGTGCTGGAGAAAATCTCTCGGAACAGGAGATTCTGGCGGGGCTTCGGGGAGATGTCGATCTGGCTCTGCCTTTTCGTCATGCTCGGCGTTGTCGCACTGCTCGTGCTCACGGCAATCAGCACCGCGATGGCTCCGCCTGAGGAGTACCTGCCAGCCAGCGACCTGCTGCTGATACCGGGTGTGAACAGTTTCGTGCCGTTCTGGTGGCCGGTTCTCGCCTTGGTCTTCGCACTGGTGATACACGAGTACAGCCACGGCATCCAAGCTCGTGCGCATGGGATGCGGGTGAGTAGTTTCGGACTCCTGCTAGCTGGACCTGTTCCTATCGGAGCTTTTGCGGAACCGCAGATGCACGAGATGATTCGCGCCCCTCGAAGAGAGAGGATGAGGCTGTACGCCGCCGGACCATCTATCAACATCATCGCGACCTACGTCATTCTCATTCTGCTATCCGCAACCGCTACTGGTCTCGTCGCCGGCAACCCCGGGGTGCACGCGTCTGGGATAATCGCCGATGAGGCTGCTGAGGAAGCAGGCTTGCTACCCTATGAGATAATCACTCACATCGACGGCAACGAGGTGCTGGGCTACGAGACCTTCTCGAACGAGATGGCCGAGCTGTCGGTCGGGGACCAAGCGACATTCACGGTGCTCTCTCATCCTGACCACGAGGGGGAGCGTGTCGAGCGGGATCTGATTGTAACTCTCGGGAATCGCTACCAGTACCACCTAGGACAATGTGATGGAGATGCTGTGTGCATCGAGGATATGGAGGTCCTGTTGGCCGATTTAGGCATCGAGCCGGGCGATGCGTTCCTAGGGGTCAGCGGACTGCGATCCGGGTCTTCCTCAGTCGATTACTACTCCAACATCATGAGTGGCGAGTTCTCGCTAGAGCAGACCATCCTAGCGACGTCTCTGACTCCTTTGGCGATGATTGGGGTCCCAATACAATTCGATGGTCAGACGATGCTACTCGAAGAGCGGGGCATGCTCGAGGCCGGTGACGGTGCGATAGCGTCCGTTCTGGGCACCGACGGCATGCTCATGCTGTTCGACTTCCTGTTCTGGTTGGTTTGGATCAACTTCCTGCTGGGTTTCGCCAACCTGATCCCAATGGTCCCGTTCGATGGGGGTCACATCGTACGCGATGGCACCCACTCCGTACTCGCCAGACTGAATAGGAACATGCACCCTATGCGCGTGGAGTCCTTAGCCGACAGAATCAGCAGCATGAGCAGCATCCTGGTGCTCATCATCGTGGCTGTGCCGATCATCCTGCCTAGACTGATGGGCTAGTCACTAGTCCTCGTCAGAGGGAGGCCTGAGTCTTTCCATCACGGTCTCGAGGATGTACGGCGCCGCGATGATCACGGCTATCACGACTGCGAGGCTCCTCCATGTCGTGTCGGTTACGGATGACGATGTCCCAGAGAAGAAGAGCTTGGCCGCCCCGAGCCATGGAATCTCTGTTGAGGCCACCCCGACGACCCACTCGTCTTTCACGGCTTGGACCGGATTGCCGTTCTCGTCCTTGAGCCCGTTGCCCCGGATGTACTGCTCGCTAGCATCTGGATTGGTGGCTCTTAGTTGGTCGATCTTGCAGCCGTTGGTGTCCTCATTGTCACCTGTGGTCAGATAGCCCTCATGCGGTGGCACCCAACGGTCTATCATGAGGTCGTAAGTGCCGCCGTGGTACGGACATTGGTAATCCAAGGTCCAGGTTATGCTGTCCACATTGAGCAATGTGGTCCCGGGAACGTCCCATCCTCCCGAGTCGTTTGCCACGGCCTTGAGCAGGGCCCGGTGTATGACCGGGGTGTCTGAACCTCCGTTCTTCTGGTAGATGATGACATCTCCAGCCATCCCGTGCGTCTCGTAGCCGAAGTTCTCGTTGCCCTCCTCTGTTGCCTCGACGAAGGTCACTATTTCGACCCTGTCGGGGTTCATGACCAGCACTAGGTCGCCCGGGTCGATGGCACCGACTGAGCCCTCTTCGGTGTGCATCATCGAGCCCGACTCGACCACGACCATTGGAGGGAATGAGCCGGTGGCAACCCACATGGAGATCAGTACCAGCACCACGAGGCCACCGGCCAGCATGGCCTCTCTAATCCAGGTGAATCCTGATGCCATGTCACTCCTCCTCGCTGGCAGGTGATTCAATATGAGGTCGCGTTGACAACAGAAGGGCTGCGAACACGGTGATGAAGAGTAGGCTGATGACGTCGTAATGCGGCGAGGATTCGTAGACCCTCTCCATCTCGTGAATAGATGCGGTCAGGTCTAGGGTGTGGTCTCTCTCGCCACTGGCTCCGGTGAAGATACCGAACACGCTGTTGGACAGTAGCAGTAGTGTGGTAAACGATAACCCCGCGATCAGACCGCGGTTCGCCATCGGATTCCTCAGCACCCAGAGTCCGGGGAGGAGTCTGGAGAGAGTCGAGTCACTGGTGTTCCACCACGAGTCGGTTACCGATGGGAGTTCGATGAAATCCTCTTCGTCGAACGAGTCGGTGTCTCTGATCGGACCGACGGACTCGACCCTGTACTTCTTGCCGATGCTGATGTTGTGCAACTGGTACAGGCCCATCAGACGCGCTTGGTAGGCCTTGCCAAGCATGTCTGCAGCGTCCTCCGCCTCCTTCCTGCGACGCAGGACCTCAGGACGCGAGTCAATCAGCAGGATGTCCTCGAGAATCTGACGCTGCCCCATGTAGACGAAAAACTCGGGTGCTACGTAGAACGCTACGACGAGCCCGCCAACGAACGCTAGCCAACTCCACGGTACCAGCGCCTGCTTCTCCGGGTCGCCATAGCCCGTGAGAACGAACAGGAAGACGAAGCCCCACACCAGACAGGCGACCGAGATTATGGTCGAGTAGGTGATTATCTGGAAGTGGCGGTCCCTCTGACTCTCCCACCAACGACCGAACAGGCCGAGTTTTCGAGTGCCTCTACGCGCCATCTTCCCCCTCGCGGGGTCATGCTCTCCCGATTAGTGCCTTCCGACGAGTCGTTTCACGCTCTGCAGCATGACAGGTAGTCCCAAAGAGTGGGAAATCCGATTATTTCATGAGTGGAACGCGGTATTGCATGCCATGAAGCACCCATGGATGGCTGTGCTCGTGGGTTGCAGTCTAATTTCGTCAGGGTGCTTTGGTACTGAGGGGTCGACGGAACTCGACCCTTACGCAGACGATGACGGAGATGGTCTGCCGAACGGCTGGGAGAGGGAACATGGTCTTGACCCCCTGAATGCGAGTGATTCCCTGCTATGCCACGGCAAGGCCGAGTATTGCCTGCGCTCGTATGACAACTTCACATTCCCCGAGACTCACAACTCGTTCGCGACCATCGAAGACGGAGTTTGGATGGCGATGAATCACAAGACCGCATTGCAGGCGCAGTGGGATGGGGGGATTCGCGCATACATGCTCGACACGCACCACCTCTCCAAGGACGATACCAGCGTCGAGGATGTTCGATTTTGCCACGGAGATCCAGATTCGACCTTATGGCACCCGTGCATCTACTCCGAGGTCGACGCATACTCGTGGCTGAGGCATCTGAACTCTCTGATGAACAACAGTAGCGGCGACGTAGTCAGCCTGCTGCTGGAGAACTACGTCCCGGGCGAGCACCTCGAGGTTCTGTTCAACCAGACCGGGATGCTCGACAGGACCTTCGTACACACTCCCGGCGAGCCTTGGCCAAGCATCGGCGAGATGGCGCTCAGCGGTACGGACCTCGTCGTCTACTGGGACTACCAGTACGATGAGAGATACCCATGGCTCCACCATGCATGGACGCACAGCTGGGACACCCCGTACGGTGAGGATGAGCAAGACGACATGTCATGCAGGGTCGGCAGAGGCGATGGGGTACAGCCGGTTTGGCACCTGAACAACTGGCTGTCCAGTGTCTTCGGCTTGGCTGACCCTGTACGCGCTCAGGAGGTCAACGACTACGACACCCTGCTCGAAAGGGCACTGGGATGCTGGGAAGAAGTTGATGACAGACCCACTTTCATCGCCGTTGACTACTGGGAAGACGGCGAAATCACCAACGTCACCATCAGTCTGAACAAGATGGGGAACTGGTCATCAGAGGTCCCTCCTCATCCGTAATTCGGTGGGAGGGTTTTCTTCACACGACCTCGGCCGGAAGTCATGGCCAGCACTCCGCTCGACCGACTTCACCCTAAGGTGAGAGAGTTGGTCGAGGAACTGGGCTGGACTCTGACTCCAATACAAAATGAATCTATGGCTGAGATAGTCGATGGCAAGCACCGCCTGCTGCTGGCTCCCACGGGGAGCGGCAAGACCGAAGCGGCCGTCCTGCCTCTCGCCTCGCGCGCGCTGGAAGAGGGCTGGGAAGGATTGTCGATACTGTATGTCACGCCCCTGCGCGCGCTGAACCGCGACATCGACAGGCGGCTCGCAAAGATGCTCGAGCCGTTGGGGCTGAGCGTCGGTCTGAGACACGGTGATACGTCCCAGAAGGAGAGAACCCGCCAGTCTCGGAACCCTCCGAACCTGCTGGTCACAACTCCCGAGACCACGCAAATCATGCTGCTCGGTAGCCGGCTGAGGCAGCATCTGGCAGGACTCAAAGCAATTGTACTCGATGAGGTTCACGACCTCGCTGCCTCGGAGCGGGGCTCACAACTCCTCGTCGGCATCGAGCGTATAGAGGACTACTGCTCGGCCCCGATCCAACGAATTGGTCTGTCTGCGACTGTTGGCAACCCCAACGAGGTAGCCAAATGGATGTCTGATTCGACCGAGCCTGTGATTGGGCCCGCTCCGAGGACGACTCGCTTGCTGGTCCATCGCGAGCCTGCCTCGGCAGAGGACGAGTTGCTCTCTGTAGAATGGTCGGTATCGCCCGGTTCCATCGCTGCATTCCGCAGGCTCGCAGCCTTGTTGATGGAAGACTCGCCCTCGCTGGTCTTCGTCAACTCCAGAAGCACTGCGGAGACCGTAGCACAGAGGCTGGCTACCCTCGTTCCCGAGATTGAGGTAGGCGTTCACCACGGGAGCCTCGCCGCCGAGACTCGTCGCGATATGGAGAATGCGCTCCGTGCAGGCGAACTGCACGGATTGATCTGCACCAGCAGCCTCGAGCTAGGTATAGACATCGGCTCGATTCGCAGAGTCCACCAACTGCAGAGCCCGCGGGCAGTAGACAGGATGCTGCAGAGGGTCGGTCGCGCCGAGCATCATCTTGGAGGGACCGGTAGAGGGGAGATACTCGCATGGGAGGTGGACGGCATTGCAGAGAGCGCGGTCATCGCGCGCAGGGCGATGGCCGGCGAGATCGAGGGCGTCGGATGGCGCACCGATCCAGGGGTGGTCGCCGCCAATCAACTCCTGCAGATGTCAATGGAGAGGGGGGTCGTTCCTCTGGAGAAGGCGACGGAGATCATCCAGAGATGCTCGATTTTCCGCGAGTGGGGTCATGAGTCGACCCTTGCTCTACTGAGGGTGCTGGACGATCGTTGGCTAGTCAGACTCGTGGACGAGCCGTCGAAATCCGATGTGACCACATGGTCAGCGAAACTGTGGGAGGAATTAGCATCGAGGAGTCAGGGAGACGCGCCAATAGAGAGGCCACGCTGGGACGAGGATCATTCAGAGACCGACAAGGAGAAATGGCGTCGGCAGTTCCTGCCAGCGCTACCTGACTCCCTCAAGAACGGGTGGTTCTCACCGGCCGGTAGACTGGGAAAGACTCGGACTGACCACATATCGATGATCCCCGACGAGATGTCTTACCGCGTTCGAGATGTCGTCACTCGCAAGGTACTCGGTTCTGTCGACGAGGCTTTCGTCCTCTCACTGGGCAATGGCGGCGAGGACTCGATGGGGCGAGCACGCAGATTCGTGATGGCTGGACGCACCTGGGAGATTATCGACGCCGACCCAGAGCAAGCGGAGCTCGTGGTGGCCCCTGTGAAGGAGACGGGTGAAGCGCCGGTGTGGGCCGGCGAGTTGCCGCCAGTGCCCCAAAAGGTCGCTGAGGAAGTCGGTAGACTGAGGCGCAGTGCAGCGATTGCAATAGGCATCATGCCACCTGAAGACGGTTACCTGCCTTTCGATGCTTACCCACTATCGGAAGATGCCAGACATACTCTGATCTCGACCGTCGCAGAGCATGTGGATGCGACAGGAAATCTTCCTGACGACAGGAGCATTACTGTCGAGAACAGGAATGGTACGGTGGTACTGAACACCTGCAGCGGCTCGAAGGTCAACGAGACCTTGGCTCATCTCATCCAAGCCATGGGCTCGATGCGCGAAGGCAAGATGGGCAGGGCCCTGATTGACCCGTACCGAATAGCCTTCCAAGTCCCTGGCATGACTCCTCAGAATGTGATTGAATGGCTGAAAGAAACGCCACCGATAGCGCTGCCTTCGATACTGAGGATGACCATCCCACACGGACGTGCAATACGCTGGAGAGTCGTTCAAGTGGCTCGTCGGATGGGCGTTCTGAAGAAAGGCGTCGACCCGCGCAAAGTAAACTTGGATGGCTTGATGCAACGCTACCGAGGGACTCCTGTAATCGAGGAGTCGTTCGACAAGCTGTTCCACGAGAGGATGGACATCGATGCGACCATGGACCTGTTGAGACAGGTGCAAGAAGAGGATATCATGGTGGTGCACACGGCGCCGGGACCTCTGGGGATGAGTCCGAAGAGCGAGCGTGACCTGCTTCTGCCATCGTGGTCCGACAAGGACCTGCGAGAGCGTCTGGAACTGCGTCTGCTCAACGAGCGCGCGGTCCTGATCTGCCTGAACTGCAAGAGCAGGAGGCGAAGGCGGGTCGATCGCTTCGAAGCTAGGATTGAGCCTTGCTCGTCATGCAGCGGAACGATGCAGGCGTGTGCACCCGAGAGGATGGAGGCGATGCTCGCAGAGTGGGTCGACAGCGGGGACCCGAAGGTTCGCGGCAAGATGGAGAAGAACGCAGAACTGGTCCGGACACACGGCTTCGAGGGGGTGCTGTGCCTGATGGGCCGAGGCATCGCCGAGGAGACTGCGACAAGGGTGCTGCGAGGACACGTCGCTGGCGAGAGGGTTCGATTGCTGAGAGCGATTCATAATGCTGAACTGCAGTATGCTAGAACGCGGCAATACTGGTCATGACGCAATCCCTATGCGCGTTCGACCCGCGGTGTGGGTCGTGTTGGTGGGAGTGACTGGGCGAAACGCCTCAGGGAAGACCACGGTAGTGCAGTGGTTCGCTGGCAGGGGGGTACGAACGGTTTCATGCTCGGACTTGATTCGCGCCTGGCTTGCTGAACAGGGCATCGAGGAGAGTCGCGAGACGCTAATCGAAGGCGGTAGAGAGCTGCGGCGCCGTGGCGGACCCGGCATCCTCGCTGAGATGCTGCTGGAAGCCCTCGGAGGCGAGGATGCGGTCATCGACTCGATCCGCACGCCCGGCGAGGTCGAGGCACTGCGGGCTCGTGATGATTTCATCCTCATCGAAGTCACAGCTGGCGCCGATTCGCGATGGGCGCGCTCGCAGGACCGGGCTCATCCCGGGGACCCTGCGGACAGAGCGACCTTCGTGGCGCAGGAGGAGTCCGAGGAGGTGGCTAGCGATGAAGCCGGTCAGGCCCTTGTCGCAACTGCAGAGATGGCTGACCTGATACTGATCAACGGAGGGACCGTTGAGGGTTTGCACAAGGATCTGGAGAATCTGCTGAACAGGCTGTCCTAGACCTGCCTGACCGATATTCCAGCCTCTTCCATCATCCCCAGTGCTATCTTTAGGTCCTCCTCCCAGCGCTCCGGGATGTCGGTTCCAGCCGGATAGACGACTTCGGAGACGCCGGCTTGGATGAGTGAGCGCGTGCAGCGCGTGCAAGGAGGCCATGTGACATAGGCTATGTTGCCCTTGAGCGAAATCCCGATCCTCGCAGCGTGCATAATCGCATTCTCTTCGGCGTGGCAAATCAGTGGGTACTTCTGCGCACGGTCCTCGAGTCTCTCGGCATCGTCTTCGATGCCTCGCGGGAAACCATTGAAGCCCGTTGAGCGGATTTCCCTGTCCTCGCCTACCACCACGCAACCGACCTTGGTCGATGGGTCCTTGCTCCAAGTGGAGATGTGCGAGGCGAGCTCGAGAAAACGTCTGTCCCACTTCTCGCTCATGTCGTCACCTCAGGGCTTGCCTCCGGGCGGGTCGTTATCGCGGTTTGCCTCGGTGCGGTTAGGGTCGTATCCCTCCCAGACCTCAGGATTCGAATAGCAGTCGGGGTCGTCCTCGTCGGCCTGGCCACCCTTGTCATTGTCGATCCCGTCCCCACAGTTACCCTCTCCGCTATCGCCCCTCTTGAGCAGCAGGTCCTCGACGCCCCCTCCGGAGATGACTGCGATCAGAACGCCGACGAGGGCCAATGTGAGGGCGATCAGGATGACTTTGGATGCCGAGTCCTTGGACTCGACGACCACCCTGACTTCGACCTTGTCATCATCCTTCTCAGACATGTGATTCGGGCATCTCAGCAAGTCATCATACTTGGGCTGCTTGGTGGACAGTCAACTCGTCCCAGAGATTCAAACCATCCCTGTCGACCACATATCCGAGCAGGTCTCCGATGAGGTAAACGCTCCCGATGACGAGCAGTTCGCACTCGAGCTCCCTCGCCATCTCCCCTGCCATCTCGAAGGCCTTCCCGGGATCTCTCTCCACTGCTTTGGGGATATGCCCCACCCCCATGCTCTCCATCATCTCCGAGAGTTTCTCTACGCTGACCGCTGGCTCCCTGCCGCTCGTCGGCTCGGTGAAGACAACTCGCGGGAATTCTTCGTCCTTGCATATCTCGGCCACCACTGGCTCAAGCGTGGCCCTGAGGTCGGCTTTCTGGCTCAATCCCAGCAGGACCACGCTGGGTCTGTCTACCTCTGCGAGGTCGTTCGCGAGACTTTCTGCGTTGTGCGCGGCGCTCAGGCGTGTAACCACTCCTTCTATCCAGTCCTCCCCATAGCTCGGCGAACGGCCAGGCCAGATGCAGTTTCCCGGGGAGGCTTTCCACCCAAGATGCGCGGCCGCGGTCTCGACCATAGTAGAGTGGCTGGACCACGCCGAGCCGGTTCGGTGCCTAGGCGACCAAGACAGGTCGCCCGCTGCTTCCTCCTCGATAACTTGTCTAACCAGCGAGTCGTCGTGCTGCAGCGCTATGAGAGGAACTCCGGGTTGATGTATGCCCACCTTCGCGGCGGCAATCTCAGCGAGAGTATCACCTAGGAACTCGCTGTGCTCCTTCGAGATAGTTGTCAGGATGCATAAATCGGCCTTGGTAAGAACATTAGTCGCATCAAACTCCCCTCCCAACCCGGTCTCGATAATGCCACGCCCTATTCCGGCCTCACTGAATGCAAGCATCGCAACGAGGAAGGTGGCCTCAAAGTAGGTCGGGGTGCACTCTGGCTTCTCCTCGGCAACTTTCCTCACGCGGCGGAGCAATTTGTCGAATTTTTTGGGAGGAATTGGCCTTCCATTGATTCTGATTCTCTCCTCTACGGTCACCAGATGTGGAGAGGTGAACAGTCCTACTTTGCAACCGTTGGCGTAGGCAGCCGCAGACAGTTGGACGCATACAGATCCCTTTCCGTTACTACCAGCGACATGAATTGAAGGGAAGTCAAGATGTGGATTTTTCAGTCTGGAGAGAAGTGTCTCGCATTTCTCCAAGCCCAGTTTTACTCCCATTAACATCCGCTCGTCGAGCCAGTCTCGGACGCTCATTTCGAATCCTCGGTCGCCGGATGGGCTCAGGCGCGAACGGGTCAAGGTGATATGGCCCTTGAGTTTGTGGGAGCATGATGGCCCAAGGCGAGTCCCCCGGTATACTCGAGGAGATGCAGCAGCAATGGGCCTCGATGGCCGGGATGGCCGGGATGTTCGTGGGAACAATTCTGCTCGGACTGAGTATCCAGCCAGTCTACGACATACCCGAGGCCAGAGCCTTCGGGGAGGAGGGGGCAGCGAAAGCCGGTAACGTCCTACTGGAGATGTTCTTCATTCTGATCTTCACTGTTGTAATAATCTGGCTGGCGCGAAAGGGGATGGACTTCGTGATCAAGGCAATTGTGATGTTCGCCCTGTGGTTCAGCATGTTCTACGCGCTGCAGCCCTATTCAGCCCTGTTCTGGTGGTTGATTGGCATCGAATCCGTCTACTTGGTAGTCAGCAGCACCGTGATCATCAGCACCGCGTTGATGGTGGTGCTGCATCGGTATCCTGAGTGGTATGTGGTGAACGGGGTCGGAATACTGGTCGGAGCCGGTGTCGTCACGATAATCGGAATCTCGTTCGTGCCCGTCCTCATCATTCTCTTCATGGTGATAGCGGCAGTCTACGACCACTGGGCGGTCAACAGCAGCAAGCACATGCTCGAACTGGCAGACACCATGATCAGCCTCAAACTGCCTGTGCTACTGGTCGCTCCGAAAAGCAAGGGCTACTCATTCCTCGAAGAGGGGGACCAGGTGATGCGTAGCGAGACACCCGAGGACATGGACTGGGATGACCCTGTCAAGAACATGCCCGAGCCGAAGAAGAGCGGTGGGGACGCTCTGTTCATGGGTCTGGGAGATGTCATCTTCCCAGGAATGCTGGTCATCTCGGCTGTCTCCTTCCTGCCTGAGATGGGTCCTGAGATCCCTACGCTATTCGGGACCATGCACGCAGGTCCCCTGACTGTTGGACTGGGGACTCTTGTCGGTGGCCTAGCCGGTTATGTCGCTCTGATGACTCAAGTCGCACGCGGGAAACCGCAGGCGGGCCTGCCTCTCCTTAACGGCGGCAGCATACTCGGGTACCTGATTGCGGGCATCATCGCGCTTGGCCCGACCGCTCTTTGGCAGGACATCTCGTTCTTCTGAGCGGAATGGCCGATTGATTGAAGGGATGCTGACCAGCCCTAGGGGCTGGTCGCAATGCTCGACATCAGCATGTTCAGAGAACACGCTGACGTTATTCGGGCCGACCACGACAGGCGGGAGCTGACGCACGAGAACATCGACGAGGTCATCCGTCTCGATGAGGAGTGGCGCAGGGCTAGATACGACGCCGACCAACTGCGTAAGGCCAGAAACGAGGCTGCGAGGGGGGTTGCGGCGGCTAAGAAATCGGGTGACTCCGACGCTGCTGACTCCATTATGGCGGAAGTCGCAGACATCGGCTCGCAAATCGACGAGTTGGGTGCGCACTCAGACGAGTGCCTAGCACAACGCGATGCCCTGAGGATGCGGATCCCGAACATCCTGCACGCCGACGTTCCCGTAGGTGAGGACGATCAGAAGAACACGCTCCGTAGCATGCACGGAGAGAAGGTCGAGTTGGGCTTCGAGGCGCGCAACCACAACGACTTGATCGAGATGAACGGATGGGTCGACCAGGCGCGAGGTGCCAAGGTCGCCGGCAGCCGCTTCTACTTCATGCAGGGCGACTTGGCGCGGCTGGAGATGGCCCTCCAGCAGTACGGGGCCGACTTCTTGATGGGTAGAGGCTACACACTTGTCCAGCCGCCGCTGATGATGAATCGAGAAGCCTACGAGGGCGTCACCGACCTCGAGGACTTCGAGACCGTGATGTACGGAGTCGAGCCGGACAAGCACTATCTCATCGCGACCAGTGAGCATCCGCTCACAGCGATGAGGATGGATGAGATCATCGAACCGTCGGAATTGCCCATCAGACTCGTCGGTGTCTCGCCATGCTTCCGTCGCGAGGTTGGTGCGCATGGGCTCTCGGACCGGGGTATCTGGCGCGTCCACCAGTTCACGAAAATCGAGCAGATCGTCATCTGCCATCCCGACGACAGCTGGGGTCACCACGAGGAGCTTCTAGACAACGCGATCGGCCTATGGGACAACCTCGGACTGCACTACCGGGTGGTCAACATCTGCACAGGAGACATGGGGACAGTGGCATCTAGGAAGTACGACTTGGAGGCCTGGCTACCGGGAGCCGGGGACTACAAGGAGGTCGTCTCTTGTTCCAACTGCACCGACTACCAAGCCAACCGACTGCGCATGCGATACCGTACCACTGAGGGCAATGCGGCGGTCCACACGCTCAACTCGACCGCCGTGGCCACGAGCAGAGCCCTGGTAGCCATAATGGAACAGAACCAGATGGAGGACGGTCGCGTCAGCATCCCCGAGGTCCTCAGGCCCTACATGGGAGGACAGGGGGCCCTTGAGCCACTTCACTGAGCCACTGGTTCCTTCTTCTTTCGCTTCATTCGTAGAAGCAGGGCCACTATCAGCAGCACGAACAACGCAGAGAGGAACGGAATCAGAATCGCAATCAGAGTCAGTGCCACGCTCGCGACGTTCTCACCTGTAGCCACAGCCGAGTTCCCCAATCCGAAGGTGAAAGTCGAACTCAGACCCCTGGTGGCTACCGTGGCAGACTGGATGGTAGCCGCCACACCGCCTCCGGCGACAATAGCGATTGCCCACTGAATAATCGGGTCGTTGCCCTCGAGGACTATGGCCGTCATCGCGACGCCTGCCATGATAGAAGCCGGCGTTGCGATGGTATCGAGAGCATTGTCGATCCAAGGAGCATAGAACGCAGCGAACTCCGCTACTGTAGCTATTCCCAAGACGACTATCGACAGAGTGGACGTGAAGAATTCAAACTGGGTTCCTATGAGATCTATGTCTAGAAACCAAACCACGTTGAAGCGAGCAGCCAGCGATAGCAGGAACGGGGGCAGGAAGACACGGAATCCCGAGGCTGCGGCTAGGCTGATGCCCATCAGGGTGGCCATGATGATGGTCACCTCTTGCATGGGCATCCGACTGCGGGGCGTGATATTAACCCAAACCCGGCATCAATCGCCGATTTGTACCAGAATCTCCCCCATATCGACTCTGTCGCCCTCGGAAAAGTGGAGTTTCGTGACCTCGCCCGCCTTCGGGGCCTGTATCCGGTGCTCCATCTTCATCGCCTCCAACACAACGAGTGTCTGTCCCTTGCGCACTCTCTGCCCCTCCTTGACGTGAACCTCGAGTACCGTCCCGGGCATCGGTGCAGAGAGGCTGCCTTCAGCCGGCTCGGTCCCGGCGCTGCCGGGCTCGTGCGCGCGGACGATGTGAATTCGCCCATCGAGGTGTATCCACCAGGCATCTCCGACCTTGGCCACGTGGGCGAGTCGGGGGGTCCCGGCGATCTCCACCCTGAGTCGCCCGTGATGGTCGTCACGGGTGATTGAGATTTCCGGAGAGTCGAGTTCCATTCCATCGTGTTGTACCGACGAGAGTCTCAGAGCGCCGTCCGAGTCATTTAGGGCGGCGGTGTACCGCCTGCTGTCCTCTCCCACGCTCCAATCCATATTCTCACCTCAGGGGAATGACCTCGACAGGGTCCTGAACGGGTCACCTGAATGCCCTGTGTGCTCGTCTACGGAGCCAGACGCGTCGTCCGAAGGGGCTCGCTCCATCCCAAGTCGCTGGGCTGCAGAAGCTATGGCGACGAGGACGGCCGGATCTGCTCCCGGCTCAGCGAATTCTGAGATGGGAGCGGAGTCCAGAAACTCAGTGGTGACACTCCCGCTCGCGAATGCGTGGTGCGCGGCCGCATTACGGAGGAATCCGATATTGGTGGTCACTCCCAGCGCCACTAGGTCTGCTAGGGCGGCGTCGAGCCTGCGCAGAGCAGCCCGGCGAGTTGAGGCGTGAACGACTAGTTTGGCTAGCATCGGGTCGAAGTCGATGGTTACGACATCGCCCTGCCTGACTCCCGAGTCGACTCTGATTCCCGGGCCGTGCGGCGGCTTCCACAAGGCCAGCCTGCCAACCACAGGAAGGAATCCCTTCGATGCGTCTTCTGCGTAGATTCGCGCTTCGATGGCGTGGCCGCTCATACCGACATCGCTCTGCGCTATTCCCAATTGCAGGCCCGCAGCCACCTCAAACTGCTTCTGAACGAGGTCTATGCCCGTGGTCATCTCTGTCACAGGGTGCTCGACCTGCAATCGGGTGTTCATCTCGAGGAAGTAGAAATCGCCTTTCGGCGACAACATGAATTCCACCGTTCCGGCACCGATGTAATCCACTGCCTTGGCTGCCGTCACCGCTGTGTCCCCCATGGCCTGGCGCAACTGATGATCCACGGCCGGGGAAGGGGACTCCTCGATCACCTTCTGGTGCCTGCGCTGCAAAGAGCAGTCCCTCTCGTTGAGGTGGATGCAATTTCCGTGGGAGTCGGCGAGAATCTGCACCTCCACGTGCCGTGCGCCGGAGAGTAGTCGCTCGACGTATATCGTGCCGTCACCAAAGGCGGCTGAAGCCTCTCGCGATGCCGCTTCGTACTCGGTCCTGAGCATCTTGGGCTCGTGCACCGCGCGCATTCCCTTGCCGCCTCCACCAGCACTAGCCTTGAGCAGTAGGGGGTAGCCGACTCTGGCTGCGCAGGCTGCTAGCGCGCCGAGGTGATCGGCTCCGTCAGGAACCGAGAGCTCCTCGCCGGGTATCACGGGCACTCCTGACTCAAGCATCCGGATGCGCGCTGAGATCTTGTCTCCCATCGTTGAGATAGCGCCTGACGGCGGGCCGATCCAAATCAGTCCAGCGTCCTCGACGGCTATGGCGAAGTCGGCTCGCTCGGAGAGGAAACCGTATCCCGGGTGTATCGCTTCGGCCCCACAGCCGCCGGCCGCTGAGATCAGGGCCTCTGGGTTGAGGTAGGTCTCAGCGAGGGTGGCGCCGGGAAGGTGGACTGCGTCGTCAGCCACCTCGACGTGTAGGGAGCCGGCATCAGCGTCCGAGTAGACGGCTATTCCACGGAGCCCTGCCTCTCTGGCGGCTTGCAGCACCCGCACGGCGATCTCACCGCGGTTCGCTACCAGCACCGTGCCGAAGGGTCGAGGAGCGTTGTCGAAGGGTCCTGATGTCATGTTCAACCGTCCTGATCCTCCGGTGACCAGGCCGGCGGTCGGCGATCGAGGAACGCTGACAGCCCCTCTTGACCCTCGGGTGAGCCCCTCATCTCGCTGGTCTTGTCAAGCGTCCACCGACGCAGATCCTCATCGGTGCCATGCCAGCGGTCGAAGGTCTGAACGAGCCTCTTGGCCTCAGTAACCGCCACGGGACCGGTGCTCATCACCGTAGCAATCGCAGCGTCGACCATCTCAGCAGACTCCTCCGATGAGGTGGAGACCTGATCGATCATTCCGATATTCAACGCCTCGCGTCCGTCGAAGCGCCCTGCGAGCATGGCGAGCCGTCGGAACTGAGCACTGCCCACGCGGCGGTAGACGTATGGCCCGATTACCGCGGGCAGGATTCCCAACTTGGCCTCGGACAGGGCGATTCTCGCGCTGTCGAGAGCGATTACGTGGTCAGAGCAGGCGAGGAGGCCGGCACCCCCGCCCAGTGCCACCCCCTGAACGGTGGAGATGGTGAAACAAGGATGTGCCCACAGGGTGTTGAATAAGCGGTCGAGGCGCTCGGAGTCGGCACGGTTCTCCTCCGGGGTCTTGACCCCTGCATCTCGCATCATGTTGATGTCGGCTCCTGCGCAGAAGTGCCGTCCTGCGCCACGGAGCACCAGCACCCGCAGGTACTCGGAGCCGTCCTGATCACGCAGCGAGCCGGTTGTGCCGACGGAGCGCTGCGCGGTCCAGTCGAGTGTGTCGATGAGTTCGCTGATCAGTTGCACGTTGAGTGCGTTGTAGAGGTCGCTTCGCTCTAGGGTGAGAGTGGCGACCGAGGCGTCGATGCTCAACGAGCAGAATTCCGCTGACGGCCTGACATCGCTCATCCTCAACATATCACATCCTGAAAACGCCGTAGTCCTGGTCCGGCATCGGCGCGTTGAGGCTGGCTGATATGCACAGTCCGAGCACATCGCGGGTGTCTCGGGGGTCGATTACACCGTCATCCCAGAGCCGCGCGCTGGAGTAGTACGGGTTGCTCTCACTCTCGTACCTCTCGCGAATCTCATCGGGATCGACATTCCCTACGGACGACAGCACGCTGGCAGCCTGCTCGCCGCCCATCACCGAGATTCTGGCGTTCGGCCACATGAACAGGAATCGCGGGTCGTAGGCCCGGCCGCACATGCCGTAGTTGCCTGCACCGTGCGAGCCGCCGATGATGACTGTGAACTTCGGCACTGGGACACAGGATACGGCCGTGACGAGTTTGGCCCCGTCCTTGGCGATGCCTCCGGCCTCGGCATCACGGCCGACCATGAACCCGGTGATGTTCTGTAGGAACACGAGTGGGATGCCGCGCTGGCCGCAGAGCTCGACGAAGTGTGTTCCCTTGAGCGCGGACTCGGAGAACAGAATTCCATTGTTAGCGACGATTCCGACGGGATAACCGTGGATTCTAGCGAAGCCACAGACCAGAGTGTTGGCGTAGCGTTGCTTGAACTCGTGGAAGTGCGAGCCGTCGACGATTCTTGATATGACCTCCCTGACATCGTAAGGCGTGCGATTGTCGCCTGGGATGATGCCCATCAGGTCCTGGGGGTCGTGTGCGGGTTCCTCGGGCTGCGAGACATCGAGCCTGTGCTTGGGGCTGACATTTAGGTTCTCAACCACGCTGCGCACCATGCGCAGTGCCTCAGGCTCGTCGTTGGCGAAGTGGTCAGCGACGCCCGACTCCTTGGTGTGCAGGTCGGCCCCGCCGAGATCCTCGGCGGAGACCTCCTCGCCGGTGGCCGACTTGACCAGCGGCGGGCCGGCGAGGAATATGGTACCGTTGCCCTTGACGATGATCGACTCATCAGACATCGCCGGGATGTAGGCGCCTCCGGCGGTGCACGAGCCGAGCACGGCGGCCACTTGCGGGATCCCCTTGCTGGAGAGGATGGCCTGGTTGCGGAAGATACGACCGAAGTGCAGCTTGTCGGGGAAGACCTCGTCCTGCATCGGCAGGAAGGCGCCCCCCGAGTCGACCAGATAGATGCAGGGCAGGTTGTTCTCCTCGGCGATCTCCTGCGCCCTGATGTGCTTCTTGACTGTCATCGGGTAGTACGAGCCTCCCTTTACGGTCGCATCGTTGGCCACGAACATACACTCCTTGCCGTGCACCACCCCAATTCCGGTCACGATGCCTGCAGAGTGGGCTCTCCCGTCGTACAGTTCGTTTGCCGCTAGGGTCGAGAGCTCGAGGAACGGGGTCCCGGCATCGCATATCTCGGAGATCCTCTCCCTCGGCAGGCTCTTGCCGCGCTCTCGGTGACGCTCGACGTACTTGCCACCACCACCGTCCTTGACGGAGTCCAGCCTGTCTCTGAGCTCCTCTGCCAGAGTCACGTTCTTCTCTCGCCGGGACTGGAAGTCGTCGCTTCCACGGTCGATACGAGTAGGCAGCCTGTCCATGTCTCTCGGACCCCTCAGACAGCACGCGAGCCTTCAATTGAATGGGCTCGACATCATAGATGTCGATTTTAGACACCCAGAGCGAGTCGTCCGACGTCCCTGAGCCCGGGCGCCATGCCTACGACCATCATGGCGACGGCTACCAGTATCCTCAGGTGCTGCTGGCGGTGCTCGAAGTTGGAAATCGCGAAGAAGTACCAGATGAGCATGCCCAGAGCCAGTTTGACTACAGTGAACCCATATGCTGAGCCGAAGAACTCGATGATATCGGCCGAGAACAGGTGCTTCTCGGTGTATCCGAACGCCTCTATCCCGATGCCTGTGGCAAGCCCATCGAGCAACTGCCCCGCGACCGCCAGAGAGACCACTGGTGAAGCCATCACCGCCTTGTTCCTCAGGCTCTGGATGAGATCCTTGTCGGAGGATACCAACTCATCATACTGCTCCTCGGTCATCCCAGGGGGCAGGATGCCTGCGACGAAGCCGTGCTCGGCCAATTCCCTAGCGGCCGGAAGACCTGTCTGATGCATCTGGTAGACAAGCACCGCAGGCGCGCCGATGACGACTGCGAGCGGCCAGAGAGTGATGTCGTCGGGATTGTTGATTCCATACGATACGAGGGGTCCCAGCAGCAGTATTGAGCCGCCCAGACCGACTAGGAACACCGAGCGTTGCACTGCTGTGAACCCTGACAGACTGTCGTTCATAACTAGGGTCGGGAGAAGCAGCGCGATGATGCCGCTGACAAGCATCGGAGTGTTATCGAATCCTTCTGATGAGACGATTGGCCCGCTATCGATGGAGATGTAGTAAATCACGAATTGCATTCCGATGAGTATTGTGGCCACGCCGTCTACTCTCGAAACCCTGTCCTCATCGAGAATCGAGTCATTGTGGGCTATGCGATAGCCGGCGGCCCCGGCGACGACCACCCACGCAGCGGTCTGGAAGTGGATACCGGGACTAACGAAGTAGGCGTCGAGCGAGGCGTCGAACATGCTGGCATCCTCAACGATCTCGCCAAGGGCTGCCCAGAGGACGTAGGGCAGTAGCGCCAGTATCGTAGCATCGCTGTGATCTATCCCCAGATGACGGAGCCATGCAGAGAGAGCGACGGCGAACAGAGCGAGTACGATTGCGTAGGTCATTGTGTTGAACAAGTTGTAACCAGCATCGGAACTGGACTCCTCTATTATCGGATCCAAATAGTACTGGTAGAGGAAGTCGGTGAGGGGGTTTTCCACATCCAGAACGTTCAATGCGATGCCACCGAAGAAGAGGCCGGCGACCAGCAGCAGGGCTTTAGTGGCCCATTCCTCGTAGTCGTACATCTCTTCGAGAGGATTAGTCACGGCATTCCGTGAAGTGCGCCACGCTTATGCATGGCGGTATGAATCACTCCTCTTCGTAGATGATTTCCTCGTCTTCTGCGAGCTCGAGGGTTCGTGCGACCTCGGTCTCGTCATTAGGGTCCACTTGGGAATCCGTGTAACGGCGCTCTCGGCGACGGCGGGCCTGAGCCAGCCCCGGTACGAGGGTCTCGAAGACCGAGGGCTCGTCCGGGTCGCGCTCCTCGTAGCTCTCCAGGCTGCGCGAGCGCAGCCTCTGGCGCTTGCGGTCCTGCTCCAGTCCGTGGAGCACGGTGCTGTGCTCGGAGCCGCGTAGGATTCCTTCAATCGCAGGATTCGCGAGGGCGAGTCCGTCCTCATCGCCGATGACGAGCACGGTCGAGCCGTAAATCGCCATCTCGCAATTGGAAATCTCCTCGATGAGGGTGCGTATCCGTCCGTTTCTGCCGATCAGTCTGCTCCTCATCCTACGGGTCTGATTCGGCTGGCGTCCGACCCAATCACGGATGTCGTACATCTTGAGGAAGACCTCGTCCTCGATGAGTTGGACTGCCCTCTTGGGAGCGAGGCCGCGTCCTATGGCCACGATGACCTCGGGCATCTTCATGCGAATCACCGGATCCACCTCGCTCTCACCCCAGTCCGCCATCACCTCGCCGGACTTCGAATCGATTTCGATCGTGGCCCCACTGGCCTCCTCGAGCATCCTCCGGGTCTCGCCGCCCTTGCCTATCAGCACGGCTATGCGGTCCTGTGGGATGCGTGCTAGTGGCTCCACGAATGCGGCCGACCCGCCACCCTGCTTTAATCTCCGCCCGAGAGCGGGGGCAGGGTCGGAACAGGGTCATCCAGCACTCTCGCTAGGCTCTCGGCCACGTCGATGCTGTGTCCCTGTCTGTTTATCCACTCGACCAGTCGGGTGACGTCCCTGACTAGGAACTCCTCGGCATTGGGATGTTGGTGCGTCACTCCTTGACCGACGTCGATGACCCACGGTTCGC
Source organism: Candidatus Thalassarchaeum betae (assembly GCA_022448665.1). Lineage (GTDB taxonomy): Archaea > Thermoplasmatota > Poseidoniia > Poseidoniales > Thalassarchaeaceae > Thalassarchaeum. The sequence continues at coordinate 98,474 of JAKUUO010000003.1, forward strand.
CGTCGTACCAGAGGATGTTGTACTCACTGAAGTCAGCATGGACGAGTCTGCAGGTCTGCCAGTTGATGGCGATGAAGTCGAGAAGGTCCTCGAACACCTCGTACGGCTTGTCGATGGTGATGTCCTTGAGACGAGGGCTCGCGCCCTTGTCGTCTCCCAGATAGCTCATGACGAGGACGTTCTTCAGGCTGTCAAGGGGCTCGGGGACCCTGAGTCCGTGCTTGCGCATTCGCTTGAGGTTGCGGGACTCCTTACGCACCCAAATATTGACCAGTTCCCGGTGGCGTCGTGAGAGGCCGCTGAATCTGGGGTCTCCATCGATGTACTTCGCCAGACCCTTGAACACGGCGTTGGTTGTGTGGAATATCTTGACCGCCACTGGACCGTGGTTGGTCGTGGCGTGGAAGACGTGAGCCTCCTTTCCTCGGGCTATGGGATAGTCGATGGTTTCGATCTCCCCCTTCTGCATGAGCTTGTGGACGGCCAGCAGGGTCGAGCGGTCGAATACCTGGTCGAAGACTCTTCTGTCCACCCACTCGAACTTGCCCTTTCCGAGGACTCCTTGCAATGCGTCTTCGACCTCGGCGAACATCTTCTTGAAGCGCGGCTCGGACATCCACTCGTGCTTCTTCTCGCCCCTCATCAGAGCGTCGATGTCGGGTTGGTCGTCGAACTCGTCGGACATTCTCTCACCCGAAGAATGAGTCTATGTCGTCCTCAGAATCCTGAGCAGGTTCTGCTACTGGTTCGGGCTCGACGGAGTCGGTATCCGCAGCCTCCACTGCTTCAGGCTCCGAGGTGGCCTCGGGGATCTCCTGGTCGGTATCGGCCACGGCCTCGAAGTCAGCCATGCCGAACAGGTCGACTATCTCGGGCAGCACACCCTTCCTCGAGAGGTAGAGTGACTGTGTCTTGGTGTAACGCATGCAGACGTTGGCCTTCTCATCCTGAAAGTCCCATGGCTGGACGACAATCAGATCGCCCTCGCGGACCCACTGCCGGCGGCGCATCTTGCCAGGGATGCGCGCGAGTCGGCTCTCGCCGTCCTCACACACAGCGCGCACCCTGCGTCCGCCGAGTATCTGATCGGCGATTGCGAACATCTCGTTCACCTTCCGCTTGGGAAGGGGGACGCGGATGCGGTCTCCACTTGATTCCAGCTTAGCCAGAAGCTCAGTGTCGACCTTCTCTTCCCTACGGGCCATGCGGCTCCGTCGAGCGTCCCCTATGTGAAGTTGAGCATGCAGAATCAGTTGCCCGTGAAAGAGTCGACTGCTACGCTAACCAAGTCGAGCAGTGACTCGCTCATCGGACCGAACCCGAAGAGCAGGGTGAGCAGCGCGCATCCCACTATGGCCATCCTGAGGGATCCTGCGCGCTTGAGCCTCCTCTCGCTCTCGGGAGCCTCGAAGAACATCACCAGTCCGATTCTGAGATAGTAGAACAGGGACAGGGCGCTGTTGAGGACTATGGCGACGGCCAGCCAGAAGATAGGATCGACGCCCTGAGCCCAAGATGCGATCGATGTAGACGACAGCGCTCCAGTGCCGGCGGAGACGTTGACTATACCGTTGATCATCAGGAGTTTCGACAGGAACCCGGAGAGCGGCGGGACACCCGCCAGCGAGAGCATGAAGATGAACATGGAGGCGGCTACAATCGGATCCCTTCGAGCCAGTCCGTGGAGGTCCTCGAGCCGATGGCTGCGTCCCTCGGTCTCGAGCATCGAGAGGACGAGGAAGGCGCCGAACTTGAACAGCAAGAGGACGACGAGGTGGAACAACACAGCGGTCATCAGCAGGGCCGTTGCATCGGTGTCGGCCAGTCCGCTGCCGATGGCGGTGAGTGCGGCCAGCATGTAGCCAGCGTGGGCTACGCTCGAGTACGCCAGAATGCGCTTCGGGTTGTCGCTGGTCAGCGCTGCCAGATTGCCCCACGTCATCGTCACCACGGCGATTATGGCAAGCACTGCGAACCAGAACGCCTCTCCAGCCGCTGGCATGGTTACGATGAGCAGGAGGCGCATCAGTGCGACGAAGCCCATCGCCTTGGAGGCCGTTGCCAGGACCCCGGCCACAGGGGATGATGCGCCTGCGTAGGCGTCGGGAACAGCGAGGTGGAATGGGGCTGCTCCGACCTTGAATGCGAAGGCGACCAGCATCAGGCCGACGCCGATAGCAGCGAATGGGTCCATCGTCTCCATTGCATCCCAAGAGGCCTCTAGGTCGGCCATGTCCAAGTTGCCGTTCCAGAGGTAAAGAAGGGACATTCCGTAGATTCCTACCGCTGAGACCACCGAGCCGACGATGAAGTACTTCGTCCCGGCCTCGCCGCCGACATCAATCTCCTTGTGGAAGGCGACCAAGATGTATGACGAGAGCGAAGCGAGCTCGAGGCAGACGAAGAGCATGAACAGGTTGGTGGCCATCGCCATCAGGCTCATCCCGAGGCCGGTCGTGACCAGAAGGATATGGAAGTCGACCTGCCTCCGATTGTCTATCAGCGCGTTGATTTTCGCATCGGCCCTAGCCAACGAGTCTGTCTCGATCGGCGCGGTCACCTTGGGCCGCGCCGGCAGCCTGTGAGTCGTAGCAATCGAAGCAAGCAACAGGGCCGCTGTGAAAATAATCGTGAACAGCCTGCTGAACTCGTCGACATGCAGGGCGTTGCCGACATCGCCCTCGTTGTGTATGAACAGGAAGGCTGAGACCAATGCGAGACCGAAGGTCGTCAATGCGATCTGATTGGGGATCTTCGGGTTGTTCGTCGATGCGAACCTCGTCCCTCCGAACAGGATGGGGACGCGCGTCCTTGTGAGGGGGATTCTCATCGTAGCGTCTCCGAGATTGGGTATGAGGATCATCGCGAGCATGCCCGCCAGCATGATGAGCTCAGGCAGGATGAGTCCCATCGTCTCGGCGTCTATGTCGGTGAAAATCGAACTCATGGCCTCCACCCCTGTGAGTGCATCGCTTCCACCATCGTATCGACCACGAAGCCGGAACTCCAGTCTGACATCATGTCCCAGAAGATGAATGGCATGATGCCGAACAGCACGGTCATGCCAGCCAGCACGAACATCCCGATGTTCTCGTGCCAGGTTATGTCGCTCGGCTCCTCGCCGTGCAAGGAGTCAGGTAGGTCTCCCCGATGCGGGTCGTTCGACTCGAAGATGGTGCGCTGCATCGAATTCAGGTAATACGCGGCCGTGACTATGAGTGTGAGTGCGGGTAGCAGCACTAGCCAGCCGTAAGACATCCAGAACGCGATCAAGATTGTCACCTCTGCGACGAAGCCGGCGAGCAGTGGCAGGCCGAGGCTGGCCATCCAGCCGAACATCATGTGGCCAGCAAGCCACGGGCTGTGGTGCGCCATGCCCCTCATAGAGCCGATCTCGAGGGTGTGGTAGTGGTGCTTGAACGCCCCAGCCACGGCGAACAGAAGCGGGCTGATGATACCGTGGGCCAACATCATGAACAGCGCCCCAGCGATACCCAGAGGCTGCATAGTGGCGATACCGAGGAAGATCAGTCCCATATGCGAGACTGAGGAGTAGGCGACCATGCGCTTGAGGTTGGTCTGGCCCATGCAGACCCATGCTCCGTAGACCAAGCTCACCATCCCCAGAACTATCAGCAGCGGGATGAACACCACCGTTGACTCGGGGAAGATTGTGACCGAGATTCGCAGGAAGCCGTAGGCGCCCATCTTCAGCATCACGCCAGCAAGCAGCATCGAGCCGGCCGTGGGCGCCTGCACGTGTGCGTCCGGCAGCCAGGTGTGGACCGGTACGCTGGGCATCTTGGTGGCGAAGCCGATGAGCAGGAGGAACCAGACGAAGTGCCTGAGGCCCTCGCTGGGAATCAGATTTTCCTGGGCTGTCATGGCAACCAGGTCGAAGTGGTGCCCGGACAGGTCGCCGAGGCCGGATATCGGGTCGGTGTGGAAGTACATCACGAGGATGCCGAGGAGCATGAAGACGCTCGCTGTGAATGTGTAGATGAAGAACTTCATCGCCGCGTAGCGGCGATCCTCTCCGCCCCACACAAGGATGAGCAGGAACATCGGAATCAGAGTAAGCTCCCAGAAGACGTAGAAGACGAACAGGTCGAGAGCGACGAAGACGCCGATGAGCGCGCTTTCCATAATCAGGAGAAGCGGGTGGAAGAGGTGCCCCCTCTTGGCGTCCCACTCGACCAGCATCGAGACTGGGATGAGGATCGCTGTGAGCCAAATCATCGGGAACGAGAGTGCGTCAGCACCTACCTTCCAGGACACCCCTATGGAGGGGATCAGGGAGACGGCCTCGTTCTCCAGGACGTATCCTCCCTGAGTGATGTTGGTCCAGTCTATGTTGCCTATCTCTCCCACGAACAGCATGGTCGTGATCGTGGCGATGGCTAGGGCCACGCCCATGCTGATGTTGCGCGATACCCGCCTGAGGCCGTCAGCCGAGTCTCCCGGGAGGATCTGAGGCAGTACCAGCAGAATCAGGCCTGCCGCCAGAGGGAGGAGGGTGATCACTGACAAGGGGTCGTCAATCACGCGCTCACCCCCCATATCAGTGCGAAGATGGAGAGCATTCCGACCGCTGCCATCAGGATGTAGTCACGGGCGCTGCCCGTGGTAACTCTGCGGATCTGCACCGAGCCGAAAGCTGATTTCGACGCGATCTGTTTGATGACTCCGTCGATGACGTTCTGGTCGAACCAGGCGGAGAAGGATGCGAGCGGGATAGCGGTCTTTGCCAGCACCATCTCGTAGAGGTCGTCGAAGTACAACCTCCTCTGCAGAGCCTCAGCGAGTTGCGAGTTAGCCAACTCGTCGACATTCTGCGAGCCGAAGCGGCTGGAGAGGTTGACCAGCCAAGCGACGAGGGGGCTGGACTCGACCCCGTCGATGAGCCGCCCGCCGTGGATGCGCGAGGCCATCACAGGCCCCAGAACCATAGCGATGAGGATTGTAGTCCAGCCGACCAGTCTCAGATTGGCGTCATCAGGCAGGAAGGCGTGCTCGAGCTCGTTCAGTATCGCTGAGAGGAGGTCGTCGCCGTGAATCGCCAAGTGGTCCGACTCGCCACCGAGGAAGTTGGCTGCTCCCAGTAATGCGAGAGCGAATCCGCCGATGGCCGTGATTAGTGTGAGTATGATCAACGGCTCCTTAATCCAAGGGGTGGCTTCGTGGACGTGCCCGACCACCTCGCTCTTGGGTGGCCCGGCGAAGGTCATCAGCCACATCCTCGTCATGTAGAAGCCCGTCATGCCCGCGGTCGCGAGGACGAGGAGGGCGGGTACGAACATCATCGGCTCTTCGTGCAGGCAGGTGGCCCAGGTCTCGGCGATGATGCCTTCTTTGGACCAGAAGCCGCCGATGAGGGGTATGCCGATGATGGACATCGATCCGAACATCATCGCTGTGGCAGTGACCGGCATCTTGGCTGCCAATCCTCCCATGATCCGCATGTCCTGCGGGTCGAAGGCCGAGGGGTCCTCTCCCTCATGGCTGCTGTACTTGAGGCTCAGCTCACGTACATGGTCGTGGGCGTGATGCACCTCGTGTATGACCGAGCCGCTCGCCATGAACAGCATCCCCTTGGCCATGGCGTGGTTGAACAGGTGGAACATCGAAGCACCGAGGACGAAGTACCCGGCATGGTTCTCCCCGATATTTAGGAGGAAGAGGGCTGTACCCAATCCGGTGAAGATGTAGGCTAGTTGGCTCATCGTCGAGTAGGCGAGGACCTTCTTGATGTCATTCTGGACGAGGGCGATGGCGGCGGCCATGAACGCTGTTATGCCACCTATCCAGGCGATGATGAGTCCGATGTCTTCGAGTCCTGCGACGCCGCCGTGGCCGATGTCCACGAAAGGCACCATCCTAGCGACGAGGTAGAGGCCGGCGTTCACCATCGTCGCGGCGTGTATGAGTGCGGAGACCGGCGTCGGGCCCTCCATCGCGTCCGGCAGCCAGACATGGAGCGGGAACTGAGCCGACTTGCCCACGGCCCCGATGAAGAGCATCATCAACGCCCAGAACAGCTCTCCGGAGTCGACGAGCGCCCCGCCGACGCCAGTCGAGGGGTCGTCGAATATCACAGCGAACTCCAGCGATCCGTAGATGTTGTACAGAATCAGCAAGCCGACCATCAGGAAAACATCACCCACGCGAGTAGTCAGGAAGGCTTTCTTGGCAGCCGCAGCGGCACTCTCCTTCCAGAAGTAGAAGCCGATGAGGAGATAGGAGCAGAGTCCCATTATCTCCCAGAAGATGAACAGCCACAGGAAGTTGTCAGCGAGCACCATTCCGAACATGCCGATGCCGAAGAGCACGAACTCCCCGTAGAAGCGGTGGTTTCGGTCCTCGTTGATCGAGTCCGTGTTCATGTAGCCGAGGCTGAACCAGCAGATCAGGAAGCACAGGAAGGTCGCGACGAAAAGCAGCATCAGGCTGATCGAGTCTATCCAGACGCCGACTCCGATGTCGGCGAAGCCGGTGCTGAGCTCCCACTGCGAGCCGTTATGCTGTAGGACGTCGAAGGTTAGCCACGAGAACGGGTCGACCACCGAGGCGGCCTCGAAGTGCGCTGATCCGGAAATATAGTCGTAGATTATCCAGACAGCTATGCTGAGGGACAGTGCGAGGGCGCCGAGGGCGAAGACACCTCCTTCCTTGTAGCGCTGCTTCCAGGTCTCGTTGCCGTTGTACATCTGTCCCAGAATCAAGATCAGCGGGAAAGTCAGCAGCGGGACCACGACTATCAGGTAAGCGGCCTCGACGGACTCCCAGCCAGTCGAATATAGGTACGGTGCGACCGCTAGGAACGGCAGTATCGGTAGCAGGAGGTGCCACTCGTTGTTCGACTCGCTCATGCTCTCGCCTCAATTCTTCAGTATGTTCGCCTCGTCGAGGTATATCGTCTCCTGCGTGCTGTACAGGGACAACAGGATAGCGAGCCCGATTGCTACCTCGGCTGCTGAGATTGCGATTGCGATGGCAGTGAACACCCAGCCGTTGACGTCGCCGTAGTGCGCAGCACCGGCGACGAAATTGAGGTTGGCCGCGTTCAGCATCACCTCGATGCACATCAGGACCACGATGGCGTTCTTGCGGCTGAAGGCGCCGAGAAGGCCTATTCCGAACAGTATGACGCCGAGCCCGGCTATCCAACTGGCCTCTATCACTGGTCATCACCTTCCATGTCCCAGATTAGATTGACCAAGCGCTCGTCACGGACTAGATAGGAGGCGCCGATCATGGCCATCGCCAGCAACGCGCCGAGGACCACAGTGGCCATCGACCACTCGCCGAACAGAGCCACCGCAAAGTCGAGCGTGGAAGGTGCTGCCTCTGTCGAGCCCCACATCGAGTGTGACATTACCTCGGAGAGCAGTATCAGGATGAATGCGAATATGCCCAGTCGGGCCAGTGCGGACAGTGCCCTCATCCTACAAGCCCTCCTGTATCTGCCTGCGGGTGAGCATTACTGCGAACATGGCTACGAGCATCACGGAGCCGAGGTACACGAGAATCTGAATCGCTGCCAGCATCTCCGCACTGGCCATCACGAAGACGCCTGCGACCGCGAAGAACATCATCATGAGGGAAAGCAGCGAGTGGGCGACCTTACGGGCGTAGACACATCCCAGCGCGCCGCCGATGGCGGTCGCTGCCAGAATGACGAACACCAGGGCCTCGAAGTCGATTTGCATTGTCTCACGCCTCTGCTCGGGCAGCCTTGCGAGCGCGCTTCTTCTTCTCCTTCTCAGCGCGCTTGGCGAGTTCCATGTCGACTCGCTCCTGATGGACTGCAGGCAGGACGCGGGTTCTGCTGGCGTCCATCCACAGCTCCTCTCGGGAGAAACCAGACATCCCGTCATACTCGTTGGTCATGAAGAAGGACTCGAATGGGCACGCCTCGGCGCACAGCCCGCAGAACATGCACCTGCCAAGGTCTATCTGACCCGACACGATGTCTTGCTCGGCCGGCTTGAGGGAAGTAGAGTCGACGGTCTCGATTCCCGAGCCGTCGGACCACCGAACAGTCGCCTTGTCGCCAGAGATCTCGATGACCTCGGCGAAGTCGTACTGCTGAGGTGCGTCAGCGTGCGCGTTGATCAGATCGAAGCCTGCGGCAATGTCGTCGTATTCCTCCTTCTCCCTAGCTGCGTAGCCGCCCTCCTCGAGTTCGCCCCCGTAGCCGTGCCACTCGTCGCCCTCCTCGGAGAGCTCGAGCACGTTCACTCGGACCTCGGTGGTCATGTGGAGACAGTCGTTCGGACAGGCGTGGATACACAACTTGCAAGCTGTGCAGGTCTCCCATACTATTCCGATACGGCCGAAGTAATTCCCGGGCACGAAGAGCCATGGCTCGAGATCCTCAAGGCGCTCGTAGGGGTACATCACCGTGACCGGTCGCTCGACGAACGGCATGACCTGGCTGGTCTCCCTGTCAGGAGCGAACCTCTGGCCGACGCTCGGGTGCTCTGGGCCGACCCTGTCCATCGTGGTCTGGTCCACCATGACTGTGGGTTTGCCGTGATAGTTGTTCTTCAGGAATCTCAATTTGCCGACGAAGGGGACTGTTCTTAGTGCGGTTTTGAGGGTCATCCACATCGGACGGATAATGAGGTTGCGGAAGTTCGGAGTCGCGTGAGGATGTCCGGTATTCGCCTTGTAACTCATCATCCCACCTCCTAGTCCCTGTGACTCCCTGGCGATGCCTTGACCACGGCTTGAGTGCTGTAGGGACGGCGTTGGACTTCCAGCGCCTCCTCGTCCTCGTCAATAGCGAGGATCACGAACAGTGCCAGCGCGGCAAGCGTGAGGGTGACCGGGACCCACAGGTCCCATGGCTCTCCTGTCCAGACCTCCAATCGCAGTATGGTCGCTACAACGAGGTTGACCATCGAGAGTGGCAGGAGGTAGCGCCAGCCGAACTCCAGTATCTGATCCGTGCGAACCCTGTGGAGAGAGGCGCGGATCCAGACGAACACAGCGAACAACAGCCAGGCCTTGATCAGGACCCAGACGAGACCTGGGACGGCGGTGAAGACAGTCTCGAAGGTGCCCCCCACGGTTGACAAGCCCGAGAGCGTGTGCTGGAACGGCGCCTCCCAACCGCCGAGGAAGAATAGGGCGAACAGTATGCATGCGGCGTACGAGCGCATGTACTCGGCGGCGAACATCAGACCCCACCGGATACCTCCGTACTCGGTCCACCAGCCCTCGACGAGCTCGGCCTCGGCCTCGGGCATGTCGAACGGTATGCGTTCGACCTCGGCGATCATGGTGATGAGGAACAGAGCCGCGCCCAGAGGCAGTAGGAAGATGTTCCAGACGTTGCCCTCGTTCTGGCCCATCTGGAAGTCGACGATCTCGATGATGTTGAACGAGCCGCTGAGCACCGCGACGCCGAGAACCGTGATGAGCAGAGGTATCTCGTATGCGGTGAGTTGGGCTGCCGAGCGCATCCCGCCGATCAGGGTGTACTTGTTGTTGGAGGCCCATCCGGCGAAGAAGACCCCGAGCGGAGCGACTCCGAAGATTGCCATCATGAAGAGGAGGGAGAGCTCTGGATTGGCAGCATAGATATGCGGGCCGAACGGTACGAAGGCGAACACCATGATGGTGGTCGCGAGGATAATGACAGGGGCGATCTCGAAGACCACCTTGTCGGCGTTCTTCGGTACGATGTGCTCCTTGGTAGCGAATTTCATGAAGTCGGCGAACGCCTGGAAGAATCCGGGAAGAAGGAACCAGTAGCCGTGATAACTACGGTTGTTGACTCTGGATACAGTCTCAAGTTCGTGACTGTTCCCCCAATACGAGTTCAGCAGGTTGAAGACCCATCCGATAGGGATACCCATGCCGAAGGGCAACTGCTTCCACCACTCCCCCGCTGTCACTCCGCTCTCGCCGACCCACAGGCTCCTCAGGGTGGTGGTGGCACCGAGTCTGTCCATCAGCCGTCCGATGAACTTCCTCTCGATGTACGGGATGGCCAGCATAGTGAGCATCATGACGGTGAAGACGACCGTGCACATGATGGTGGCATGCATGAACGACTCGAGAGCGGGTTGAATGCTAGCGAAGCCCTGCTGCAGATTGAAGATTGGGCCGATGGTTATCGGTTCCGGCCAGGCCCAAGTGCTCGGTATGGTGACCTCCATGTCGATGTCGTTGGAGGGCATGACGTCGTGCACGTTGTCCATCGACCAACTGGTGAAAGACTCGGACCAACCGACGATATCCAACCAGTCACCGCTAGCCATGTGAATCACCTGTCAGTCTCTCCTATGCATGGGTCGAAGGAGCCCATGATGGCCGGTATGTCGGCGACCTTGTAACCGATCATGCACTTGGCCGCGAACGGGATTGTGATGAAAATAGGAGAGCGTATCGAGACCCTGTACGGCTGCTTTCCTCGACCCTCACCGCCGCCGGCGATGTAGAACATCGACTCGCCCCTGCTGTCCTCGAAGTGGTGTGCGCCAGTGGTTCCCTCAGGGGCCCGGGTGGGCGCCTTGGCGAGGATCATCGGGTCCCCTGGCTCGTGGTGGGTGTCGGCGCCTCCGGGCATCTTGTCAAGAGCCTGCAGCGCCAACGACGCGCTCACGCGCATCTCCTCGACCCTGACTCTGTAGCGGTCGTAGCAGTCGGCGCCCTTGATCGAGGAGCGTTCCACCGGGGGCTCCCAGTCGAGTTCGCTGTACACCGAGTAAGGGTGAGCCCAGCGGATGTCGTAGTTGACGCCGCCAGCGCGCAGATTGGGGCCGGTGACGCCGTGGTTCACCATCTCCTCCGGCTTTGCGTAGCCCACACCCTGGCTGCGCACTAGGAACACCGTGCTCTCGTCGAACAGCGCCTCGTACTCCTGGATCCTGTTGAGGAACAACTTGAGCTTGGCGCGGGCTCGCTGGGCGAAGCCATGCGGTAGGTCGCGTTTGACGCCGCCGACACGGGGGAAGTTGTAGTGCAAGCGTGAGCCGCCTAGCTCCTGGAGAAGATCCATCATCATCTCGCGCTCGCGCAGGCACCAGACCATCACGGACAGGTTGCCGATGTCGGGCCCATATGCGCCCAGCCACATCAGGTGGCTAGCAATGCGCTGGATCTCGATTGCCACCAAGCGGATGTACTCGGCTCGCTCGGGGACCTCGACCTCGAGGAGGTCCTCGGCCGCGTAGATGTAGGAGTGGGACCAGGTGTTGGCGCTGGCGTAGCAGAGGCGGTCGCAGTAGGTCGTGATCTGGGTGAAGTCCCGAGCCTCACAGATCTTCTCGACTCCGCGGTGGATGTAGCCCAAATCAGGCTCGGTGTCGACGACGGTCTCGCCGTCGACTTTGACTTTGAGAGTCCACAGACCGTGGGTCATCGGGTGCTGGGGACCCATCGAAATCCACATCTCTGCCATCTTCTCACCTCACTTGATCTTGCCAGCGTCAGCAGGCTTGCGCATGAATCCCTGGGAATCGTCGTACATATCCTGGAAACTGTGGTAGCGGAGGCGATGCTGCTTCTGCAGAGGGTGGAATCCCTTGGGGGTCTCGTGGGGCTGCAGCACCCTCCTCATTCCCTGATGCCCGTCGAAGTCTATCCCAACGAGGTCCCAGGTCTCCTTCTCGTTCCAATCAGCACCGACCCAGATGTCCTGGACCGAGTCTACCGAGGGGGTCCTCGTGTCCGGCAGGTGGACATGTAACTCCAACTCCAGTGGAGTGTCGGAGCCCTCGACTGTAGAGGGGTCGACGATGACCGGCTGAACCAGGCCATCCTCAATAGGTGGGTTTCTGATGCCGGTTCTCATCAAGTGATAGACGACTTCCCACTTCTTGTCCCCATCACCCTCTGGCCAGTGGACACCGGTTACCATCGAGCAGTAGTCAACGCCGTGCTCGGAGTGGAGTGTCTCGGCGAGTGCCCTCCAACTCTCTGGAGAGCTGTTTCCGAGCACGACGGGGCGGGGGTTGGTGCCACTCGCTCGCTCGGCCACCTCGGCTTCGACTCCGTCGATCTCCGAGATGGCAGCAGCGAGTTTCTCGGCCTCGGCCCTCTGTGTCTTGATTGGTACTATCTTTCCCATCGAAACCCCCCTCACTCATCTCCGATGATGAGCGGTGCCTCTGTCTCTGGTCTTGCGTCACTCGGAACAGCGCCGATGCGGATGATCTTCTGTCGAAGCTTGTCAAAGCCGTCTATCAGAGCCTCTGGTCGGGGCGGGCAACCCGGGATGTATACATCGACAGGGATGATTGTGTCAACGCCCTCGAGGATGTTGTAGGATTGGAAGTATGGTCCGCCGGAAATCGAGCACTCGCCCATGGCTATGCACCACTTGGGCTCGGGCATCTGCTCCCATAGTCGGATTATCGGGTCGGCGAACTTCTTGCTAATCGGTCCGTTTACCAGCAGGACATCGCACTGTCGGGGGCTAGAGCGGAAGAAGACGCCGAAGCGCTCGGCGTCGAAGCGGCTGGCTCCGGCAGCGGCCATCTCCAGGGCGCAGCACTTGATACCGAGATGGAGCGGGAACAGGGATTTGCGCTGGCCCCAATTGAAGACCCTCCCTGCGAGGACCCCGATGATGTCCTTGATGCGGCTCGCTTTGAGCGCCTCGTCGGTGACGTCTCCAACGACGTCGACCAGCATCCTGCTGTTGAACATCGAATAGTTCTGACCCTCATCCGCCATTCGCTCACCTCAGATGTATATCCTGCCCCGCTTTCGGAAGACGTGCCATACGCCCAGACCCATGAGCACTATGAACGCGGTCAGGGTGGCCAGGGCTCCGATTACCTCCGGTCTTTCCAGCATTCCCTCCTGGATCGCTATGACCCCGCCGAAGGCAAGGAACATGAAGGCGATGTCGAATACGAGGAAGATGAGGGCGTACCAGTAGTACTGGAAGTGGAAGTTGATGTGCGCGTCCCCGACGGGCTCGGCGCCGCACTCGTAGGTGCTGTCCCTGCGGACGTACAGGCTCTGGTCGGTCTCGTAACCGGGTAGTAGCCAAGAGCGCATCTTGAACGGTTCGTTGGAGACTTTTCTAGGTCTCAGGAAGGCTGATGCGATGAAACTGACTACCGGGAAGCCAATTCCAACTAGAGCCATCACAGCGACTGCGACATAGGCCTCGGGAACAGAAGTCATCGGCATCACCCGACGGTCCCTTAGGGACCGACGGGTCATTCCACCTGAAACAGAGAAATAAGCCTATCCGGAGTCGACTTTCCACTCTTGACTAGTCTTCGAACTCATTTTCGAGCGCTTCCACGATTCTGCGATTTTCAGCGCGGGAACGGAAGAACAGGACGACGACCAGAATCCCACCGAGAATGATGGAGCCGTAGACCAGTGCCTGAGCCTGCTCCTCAGTCAAGCCGATGAACGACGATGGCATCTCTGATTTCACTGTCAGGTCAATTGGCTGACCTGCCACAGCAAGGTCTTCTGGCTGCACAGTCAGAGTGAAAAGATAGGTGTCATCATCAAGCAAATCACTAGGGGGAGTGACTCTCACCTCGACTTCCCGGGTCTCCCCGGATTCGAGTTCGAACTCCTCGTCGACCACATCGACCGACCAACCTCTGAGTGACTCACTGGACAGGACCTGTACTGTCTCGAGTATGTTGCCGTGATTGGTGACATACAGGATGAAGATGGCCTTGTCTGGATACTCAACGGTCTGCTCGTCCTCTCCCTCGAGGGTGAATCTGAGATCGTGGATGGTCATGACCGCGACAATCAGGTCGACTGAGGTGCTCTGGGCAGTGTTCTTCTCTGATGAAGCGCTGACCTTCACTACCCCAGAAACGCCGTTCGCCACGCCATCGAGAATCTCTATCTCTACTTCAATGAGCACTCTCTCGCCCATTCCCAGAGAGAGCGTACCCTCAATCTCGACTCCCTCAACTGTAATCGTCCGCAATACAGACGACTCCATGCCACTCAATGATATCACGGCAGTATCGCCACCGGGGTAATCACCGGTATTCTCGACCCAGAATGCAGCGGTCAGGGTGCCTCCCGGCGGGAGAGTGGCATCAATCTGATCCGGGATGTCACCAGGATTCTGCGCAGTGATCGCCATGGCGTAGTTGTAGTTTGAGACGATTACGCTCACAGTGTGCTCGTCGACTACCGTCGTACCATATATCGCGATTCGAGCGAGCACGCTCGCTGAATCAGCCTCCTCCTCGCCCTCGACGAGGATGTCGAGGTAAACTGTCTGAGTCTGGCTCGGGTCGAGAATTACCTGCGTGATCGTGTTACCCTGACCATCGGAGTAGGATGATTCCCACATCGGCTGGTTGCATCCGGTCTGGTCGTGCGGGTCGCAAGTCAGGAGTTTGATGGTGTCACGGATGTTACCCGAGTTGGTGATGTCTATTGGGAACTGCACCGTCTGCCCCGAGCGGCCCGTCTGCTGGGTGGACAGGGTCGAAGTGGTCAGGTCATGTCGGGCGGCGACGGATACTGTGAGGTCCTTGGTGTCGTAAGGCGTGGTGCCGCCGCCGCGTCCGACTGTGAGGGTGATCACCGTCTCCTCCTCGGCGCTGGCATCCTCGGGCACGAAGACCTCGGCGTTGACGGTCTGCCTGTTGTTGCCGGAGTGCACGCTTCCTACGGTGACCGAATTCTGGGAGAAGGATATCTGCCAGCCCGGAGGCAGCCCTGTGGCGCCTACCGAGAGGGTCTCCATCCCGTTGCCGAGGTTGGTTATCTGAACCGATACCGTTTCTGAGCTACCGGGCTCGACGTTTGAGAGCTTGTTCTTGCTCAGGGTCATCGTAGCGGCGTGGCTCTGGCCGACGGTGACCGTGAGCGTTTGCTCGCAGCCCACAGCGGTACCGGCGCGTCCCTGTATCCTGATACCCACTTGGGTTCCCGACTCGACCGAGTCGTCAGGGGTGACTGAGAAAGTGAACGTATGGCTGTCCTGAGAGCCTCCGGGCTCGGAGAGCAGTTTGCTGAGTGGGCTGTTGAAGTCTATCCAGTCAGTTATGTCGTGGTCCGAATCCTGGGCCTGGGCGTTTGCCGACACGGTCCACTCGGTGTTGCCGATATTCTCGACCTCGAAGGAATTGGTCGCAGATTCATCGGGGTCGAGGTTGTGTGAGGTGTACTGGAGGTTCGGGTCGCACTCCTTGCGCTCAGGAATCTTCAGAGTGAGTGTGATATTGTCCTCCGCCTGGTCTGCTGCGTTGGGATCGTTGGACACCGTTGCCCTGAGGATGAAGCAGTGGTCTCCCGCCTCGGTGGAACTACCGTCAGGAACGTCGACTGTGACCTCGACAGTCTCCTTGTCCTCCGGGTCCAGCTGCAGGACCTGCGGGTCCACGGTGGCATCGAGGGTGTCGGACTCGCAATCGCTGTCTGAGATCATCTCGAGTTGAACGTTGGCCTGCTGCTCGCCGTTGTTCTCCACCTCGACGTCCCAGACCACGCTATCACCCTCATCGCCATCCTCGCCCGCGTAGGTCTTCATCTGCTCGTCGGTAGTGAGTTTCACCGAGTACAGGCCGCCTCCGTCACCAGCAGTCGTGGTCACCGTGACGTCGTCGTTGGCCGGCGATCCAATACCCGCTGTAGCCTGGGCGTTTACGGTGGTCTCGCAGTCACCGTCTGCCTGGTCGTTCACAGAGACAGTCAGTTCGACCGTCTCGGATGTCCCCTCATCGACTGAGACCTGATAGGAGTCCAGAGAGGACGAGAAGCCGTTGCAGTCGTTGCCCTGCTGGGTGCTCAAAGTGACCGAGATATCCTCATCGCCGTCGTTAGTCACGATGATGTCGTACTCTGCATCGTCATCGGTGGTGGCCTCCTGGGCCGTCGGACTCGCAGAAAGCGACACTGAGACTGCAGCGGTGGCTAGTGGTGACATGATAGTCAATAGCAGCAAAGCCGTCAGTACAGAGGCTGATGGACTGCGCTTCATCGCCACTCCGACTCAACCGCCCCTCTAAGGACTTCGGGCATCGCGACCCCATAGGGTCGCGGTTCAATCACGCTTCTACAAGCCCGTCCACGTCGGCATCGCAGTGCATGCAGTGTCCCATAGAAACGACGTCACAGCCCTCGATCTGCCCGCCCTTGTGATACCTCGCGCCGCACTCGGAGCAAGCCCACGCCCCGCCGAGGACGATGTCTTGGCTGCATATCCAGCAGGGAACGCCGCTGCCCTCCACTCTCTCCCCCTCGGCCAGCCCGAGGCTGTCCGCAATCTTGCTGAGTGTCTCAGTTTTGATCAGACCGCCCTTATCGGCTCCAGTCCTGGAGTAAACGAAGAAGCCGACTCCTCCGGCGAAGGCGAGTATGAGGGTTGCAACAAGTACCATCCCGAGAGCGGACATGCCCTCCTCTATCCTCGCTGGCAGCACGTCGATCTCTATGGCGAAGGTGGAGTCCTCGACATCGTTGGAATCCCCGAGTTCCACCACGAGTGTTCCATCCACCCCAGTGTTGGGTGTGAATCCGAGTTGGAAGTTACGCGTCTCGCCGGGGCGGAGATTGACAACCACGCCATCGAGAATCAGTGCGTCCCACCCATCCGGGCCCGAGATTTGCAGGACATGGGCGATGTCCGAGTTCCCGACGTTCTTGAGGTCGAGGCGAAGCACGGTCTCGTAGCCCTCATGTGCGACCTGCTGGTTGGTGACGGTCCAACTCACTCTGGCCACGGACTCGACCAACAGCGAGATCGAGTCACTCACCTCAACTCCCTCGCCCTCCATGACCAGAGTCACCATCGGCTCGGAGTTGGCTTCGGCCGACAGTGGGATGACGACAGTGCACCAGACCGTAGAAGCGGCACCGGCGGAGAGGGTGGATGGGCCGATGCATGTCGATGACCAATCATCGTTAGGCACTTCCATGTAGGTTGTAGGACGCCATGTGGTGGAGCCTTCGTTGGTAACCGTCCAACCGAGATCGAACCCAGGTGCTCCGACTGGGTGAGCGGGCACTCCGAGCGGGTAATCGGCGGTGGTTCCATCGGGGAGGGCGACAAGGTGGAAATCCAAAGTCGGCATGGCTCCGGAGAGAACATCCAGTGTCCTGTTCCAATCCACGTAGTAGCCGTCCTCGGTCGCGAACCTCAATTCGAGATCGCCGCTGACCGCTACACCGTTGCCTTGCAGGGAGACCGGCCAAACTGCTGTCTCACCGGCTGGGATGGAGGCTGGGTACAGACCGCCTAAGACCTCCCAGCCGCCGGGAATGCTCCTCACATAAGGTTGGAAGACAATCAAGCGGTTGCCTTGGTTGTTGAACTCAATCTCGAGCTCCAGAAGAGCATCGGGTGCGATGTCGTGCTCGATGCCATCTGATGATGGAGTGGTACTGACTTGGTCGATCACCTTGACGACCAGCTGAATGTCTGCGCTCCATGAGTCGGAGCTGACACGAGAGTGGACTATGATGGCCGCGTCGTAGACAGAGCCGGCTGGAATCATCGCGCCGGGTGGGTTGATTGTGATGTCGACGGCCCGGCCAGCGTCCTTTGCGAGCGTGCCTGTGGAGCCGTGCGAGGAGCCTGCGAAGGCCCCGAGAGTGTCTAGGCCGAGGTGCCAGCCGGCAGGGGAGACGAGTTCGACATCGTAGGTCTGAGCGCCGTTGCCCTCGTTGAAGACCAGGATCTGGAGATTTGTCGGCTCGAGCGGGCTGACTAGGAACTGCTCTCCAGGGAGGACTATGTCGGCCTCGGCCAGTATCGGGACCTCGAAGTAGAGCATCAGCTCCGAATCGATGTCGTTCTCGATGTCGGTCCCGGTCACCACCATCCGATAGAGGCCGGGCGGAGGCGGAGCCGGATGGACCACCGTCAGGCCGACGGTAGCCGTCTCGGCGGCTTCGAGGTTGAAGGTGTTCGAGGTGAACGATGTGAACCAGTCGAACTCGACGCCGTCCTGTACTCGCACGGGATCGGTGACGAGGATTGAGGCGTTGGTCTCGAACAGAGCCGTGTTCATCAGGAACAATTCCCAGGTCGTCGAGCTGTCGGTCGCATCTGCCAGAGTCATGGTGTCCTGCTCGGTGGTAACGCGAACCCCAGGTGCGCTGACCACCACCGTCTGTGACAAGTAGTTGTTCGATTCCGAGGTCTCCTCTATCGTATCGCTCGGGTCGATGTGGAAAGTGAACTCCACCACTCCCTCATGGTCAGGGGTCCAGCTCCAAGACAACTCGGCAGACTCTCCTGGGGACATGCTCAGGGTTTGAGTACCGAGCAGTTCGCTGTCGGCTCTTGCAATCACAGCGACTTCGGCTACGGAACCGGCACCTAGGTTCTGAACAGTCACAGCGACATCGACCTCCTCGCCGATCTGTGGAATCGCGGAGGTGATCTCGAATGAGTTCTGTACGAATGCTGGGTCGGGGGTCAGATCGTTCACGTTCACTCCGCGGACTGCGAGCGCGTAGGGTTGCCATGTCCGCCCACCACCATGCTGCGCATCGCGCACGCGGACCGTCCATGTGCCAGTCGCGGCGTTGTCCATCAGGACGACTTCGACGTTGTTGGTGGAGTCCTTGGTACCACCCGTGACTGAGTGGCCGTTGACGAAGGCGTTCCCCTTGTACGTGACCTGCCCGTTCGGCGATATCACCTCTAGGTCGAGGTCGTTTCTGAGTTGACTTGAGGAGGATGAGGAGCCGGGGTAGTCGGACCAGGTCAGAACCACCTTCATCGGCTCGCCGGCGCGGGTGATGTCGAAGGTGTACTCGCTCACCTGCCCGCTGGAGAGGCGTGAGCGGTCATCCACGAATATGCCGACATCGTTGTCAGGAATTAGCGAGTCGACCAGATTGACCCTTCCCCAACCCTCGTTGTTGTTGGGGATGTCTCGGGCGCCCATGTCCATGGCACCCAGGATTAACAGTCCCTTGACGAGGGCACTCTGAGGGGCCTGTCTGCCAGCGACCTCCATCAGGTACTCTCTGACGAGGACGGCGGCACCGGCCGCTGCTGGCGTTGCCATCGATGTCCCTGTATATTCGAGATACCAGTTGTTGCTCCAAGAGCCTTCTGCGTCCTGTGCCTCCTGGGCCTTGCAAGAGCGGACGTATTCTCCCGGGGCGACCAGATCCGGCTTGATCCTACCATCGTCGGTCGGTCCGCGGCTGCTCCAGTAGTACATATCGTCCGGAGCGCCGCTGTATCGGTTCTGATGAGCGCCGATGGTGATGACGTTCTTCGCGGTGCCAGGAGGAGAGATCCCGTCGTTGCCCTCGTTGCCAGCGGCGAACAACACCGTCATCCCCTGATAAGACCAGTACTGGTCCCAAGTAGAGGTGCGGTCGTCGGCGTCCTCGGACTGAGTCGAGTAGCTGCCTGACCCGCTGCCTGCGCCCCAACTGTTGGTGTGCAAGCGAGCACCGTTGTTGTAGGCCGAGTTCAGCATGCTGTTGATGCCGTAGCTGTAGAGCGCTCCGGTGTCGTCGTCCTCCATCGCCTGGAAGTAGAGCAGGGCCTCGGGAGCGATTCCCTGGTAGGTCCCACTACTGCGGTAGCCATCACCGAGGACGGTGCAGGCTACGTGAGTTCCGTGCCCGTCAGAAGGATCTGCGGTGGATGAGTCGCCTGGGGTGACAGACGTCAGCCCCGAGATTCTACCGGTGAAGTCACCATGATCGTTGTCGAGTCCGGAGTCGCCTACGGCGATCTTCTGTCCGCTGCCGTTTAGTCCGGTGATGAAGGTGTTATCCACGGTGTTGATTCCCATGTGGTCACGGGCCTCGTCGTTATGTAGCATCAGCAATGGCAGCGGTGCCACGTAAGCCACCGAGGGATGCCTGACAATCTGAGAGATGTCGCTGATACTAATCTCACCCCACATCCTACCTTGCTCGGGCGACCATGCCTCTTCGAGCCATAGCGAGGCGGCGATGCTGAGAGAGTCGTCCAGACCTAGTCCGGGTTCGCTATGACGAATGAGTTCGGAGTCCTTCCAGCCGAGCACCTCGACGAGGATGGCCTCATCCCCATTAGCCTCCCAGAACATCGGGTGCACCAACAGTCCGGCTGGGACATCGTGTACGGCCTTGACCACCGAGATGCGAGTCAACTCAGCGAGTTGGCCGGGGGAACCTTGGACGAGGAATCCTGATGGAGGAATGGTAGACCGTATCTCGACTTCAACTGCATCTAGCATCTCCTGTCTGGCATCCCAGAGGCCGGCCTCACCATCGACGAGGACGACAGCCAGATCGGAGCGAGCCTCGGCCAGTTGGGAGCTCATCGCGACCTCGGGAAGGAGTCCGGCCTCGGTGTAGACTCCAATCGTTGAGTCGGCGCGGACGGAACGGATGTCCTCGTAGCCAGAGTAGATGTTCGGAGCGCCAAGGTCCTGAATGCTGTCAGGGTCTGGAGAGATCTCTATTCTCTCCGCTGCCGAATCCAGTGCCAAGCCCTCTCCGGAGGAGTTGTCATAGGACGATGACTGGTCGAGAATAGGGATGTAGGACAGTAGCAAAACCGCCATCACGACAGAGACTGAGCGCTTTGTCATCGGCTCTCGCCTTCTCGTAACCAATTTGAGCGTATGGGTTCTCTGAACCCATCAATAGTCATGCTTGATACTGCTCAGAGGAAGCGGTACGGCGACTTGTCGACGAACATCTCCATCGTCCACTCCCCTACATCGTGGGTCCAACGCTCGGAGCGATCACCGCCGTAGTACTCGTAGTTCAGAAGTATCTCGATGGTGTAGTTCTCCCATACCGAAGTCCCGTTGACGAGCAGCTCGAGGTCGTCCCCTGCGACTGAGGTATGGGCCGACAGGGAATCCCTGTTGAAAATCGATCGATCGACTTCGATGCCGTTAGAATCGACGAACCTGATGTGCAGGTTGATGTCCTCGATCGTCCTGCTGCCCTTGTTGTCCAGTTCCACCAGCACGACGTGTCCGGGACCGCCCTGACGATACACCACATCGACGCTGACCCTGTCGTACGGGACTAACCACGTCAAAACGAACAGGCTCGTAGCGAGCAGGAGAACGGCTGCGATTGAAGCGAAAATGACTCTGGTCGATGAGATGTGCCTCTTGGCACGTTCCTCGATTTCCTTGGCGCCTTCCTCGATTTTTTCCAGTACATCATGAGCGATCCTCGTGTCCTCATCCTCATTACTCTCATCTTCACTCAACCTCTCCAGCAGACCCATTTCAAGCACCCCCCAGTAAAGTCGCCAGCAGAGTCAGAATCGCAGAGGAGAACGGTTCGGGCACCATCACGTGCTTCGTGGAGCCGTCGAGTCCCGGGACCATGTTCAATAGTGACAAGTCGGAAGCCATGCCATTCACCCCGAGGGTGGTTCCCGTCGGGACTCCTCCGGTTATCTGAGCGTCCAGTAGAACGCCTCGGAGGTCCCAGTCGGTGCCTTCGACTTGAGCAGACGCTCGAGCCGAGGCGATGATTCTCCCGCCTTGCACGTCATCGACCTCGATGATGCTGTACTGCCCCACAATCTCCCTGACGTGTATGGTGGCCTTCCGCAGGTTCTCTCCCATGGCCTCCATCTCGTCGAGGACGATGGGTGGAGTCGCTGGGACGTTGCTCATTCGGAGATAGAGTCTCTCCACGCCCTCGCCACTCGATCTGATGGTCAGGCCAAAGTCACTGGTGGGGCCGATTTCCATCCTATCGGTCATTCCCTGAGCCAGTAAGATGGTGTCGCCCCTCTTGTTGATGGCCCTTCCGAAAGCCTCGATGTAGAGTGACATGCCTTCATCGGAGGCCGTGAAGTCGAGGACGGACGACCCTTGGAAGGCTATGTTCTGCGTGATGTCGAAGGTCAGGTCGGGTGCCGTCGAAAGGCTGATCGAACCGGGCACCTCGGTCAGGAAGACTGTCGCAGGCCACCAAGCATCCTCCATCCACTGCATCTGCTGCAGCATGATGGCCCCTACTGCGGTGCCATCACGACGATATTCCTCGGGCACCGTCATGTCGAGCGATACCGCGGTTCCGATGCTGGACTGCAGGTCGACTGCCTCTGGGAGATCATGGATCATAATCTCAGTCCTACTGCCGGCTTCCCTGTTGATCAACAGGGCGTGAACCCAATCAAGTCGATTGGACATCCAGTAGTGGGTCGTGGTCCCAACCTCTGTGATACCGCCTGTCGTCCTAATCTCGAATATCGAATCGATGAGCAGCGAAGTCGGCTCACCCACATTCAGGCCCTGCAGAGTGACCAGCAGATCCTGGCCGTTGATTCCATATGCGTGAACCATCAACTCGCTGTGCGCAGGCACCCAATCCTCGAGTCCCATGCTGATTGCCCAGTCCTGACCGTTGAAGGTGGGCGCCCTGCTGACTGAGATGTCGATAGTCGGAGGCAGGTTGGGCAGCCAGGTCCTGAGGTGGAAGCCGTCTGCTATGCCGTTGGGTGATGATTGAAACGCTATGCCGTGGACCCACGGGGGAGCATCTACGGAACTATCCCCATGGATGGCCTCGACTGTGAGATCGAAAGCGGCGTCAGCGTTCAATCTGATACCGAAGGAGAAGCCATCGTCCTCGGACTCGGCACCCGTGGATATGTCCGAGGTGATCCCTGAGAGGACGCTGTTGACAGAGCGACCGAGGTCGGCGAACCCACTGATGAAGAAAGCGACTCCAGACAGTCCGTTGGAGGTGTTGAACTCTGGGACCGCGAGTGCTGATTCCGCGTCTGCCCCCGTGGGTATCTCGACCGATACCGAGGAAGGGAGCGGATCGATGGAAGCGAGCACAGAGAGCGCGTCGTCGCCTTGTGTGGGTGCATGATCGACATTGATGCTGAGCTGTCTGTCTCCGGCCACTGACATGTGGGCGGTGCCACGGCCCGCTGGACCGGTCGCGCCTTCCTCGTCGGGTGCTGTCCAACTGACCTCACTGAGACCTGTCAGCCTAGTCGAGATGGTCGAAGTCTCTGAGACCGGGTCGTGGTGGAACAGGAAGTGGTCACCGGTCATGGTCACCGGCTCGGAGGCGTTGCTGACCTGGGCCTCGATGGATGATATCGGTGTGGAGGAGGACCAGCCGGTTACCGTGCCGAAGGTCGTGGTGAAACTGTCTGGAACTCCAATGATGTGCGCGGCTTGGCGGTGGGTTCCGTCCAAGCCGGCGTAGACGATGGAATCGATGCCGGTCGAGGCCGTGTACTGCATTCCCTCGGGGGTGATGCGAGTGGAGAGATTGTCGGGTATGTCACTCATGATCAGCGACTGGTAGGAGGCTCCTTCGAGTAGGGCCGGGGGATGTTCGATGTAGGTGAACCCGAACGACTCGTCCGATGCCGTTCGGAGGGTCACGGTCTGCTCGTCGAGATCGTTGTCATCGACTAGCGAGAATGCGATCAGTCCGCTGAATCTGATGCTGGCCGCTACCGGAACCAGCGGCTCTACGGGACCGTTGCGGCCATCGACCGTAGCGAGGTCCCTGTCCTTAGCCAGCATCAGATGGTCGCCTGGCAGGACCGGGTGAGTGCTGGAGCCTATCTGGACCGAGATGTAGTCGATAGGCATGTCGGAGCGGGTGACGAGCCAGTTGTCGTTGAGCAGGAGGTGGAACGAGCGCCCCTCCAGACCGCTGGTGCCATCGGCACCACCGCTGATGACATCGACCACGGCCGATGGAATGTCATTCAGCACGTTGCCGATGTCTAGGAACAAATCGACTATGTTGATCAGGACGTTGTCCATGATCTTCGAGACGAAGTCCAGACTGTCCTCCGAGTCCAAACTCGTTTCGACCTCGTCGCTGCCCCCCAGTTCGAAGGAGCCGTATAGGACCGCAGCGGTAGGCACGTTCCTCGCCGAGATGTGGATCTTCCTGTGATCGTCGACGGCGCCCTCGCGGAGGAACCACGAGTCATAATCGATCTCCTCGATGGATTGGACGGAACGTAGCAGAATAAGCGTCTTCGGCGGATTGGCCGGATTGACCGGCAACGTTGGGTCGTTGACATTCTGACTGTCGTCGCGAGAGAAGTTCTTGATCCCGATAATCAAGCCCAAGCGCTCTGGCAGATCACCGGGCAGTTCCGACTGCGATCCGTCGGAGCCCAGCATCGTGAAAACTCTCTGGATCTCGCCCTCGGACAGAGACCCAGCGGGCATCCCACGTAGCCAGCCGACTGAGTCAGTGACATTGCCTCGACCACCACCTGCGGACTCCTCCGGAGGGAGCTCGGAACGGTTCTCGTGGAAGTGGATATGGAGATCGGTCCTCTCGTCAGCCCAGTACTCGAGGGTGTCCAGACCATCTTCTCCGTCGACCAATCCATTCTCCGGCAGAACGCTATCGGTCCTGATGACGATTTCTACCTGTTCGGGGAGTATGACTGCATCCTTGTTGGGGTGTAGTGAGAGCTCGATGTAAGCGAGTTCCCACAGGTCTCTGTCCCCACTGTCGTCGGGTGGTGAGAAGTGCAGGTACCCGAAGCCTGCGGCAACGCCGCAGTTCAGTTCCAGGTGTGAGGCGTACAGCAGTTCGTCCGGCGAGTATCGGTCGGGGCAGGTCGACTGTCCGTCATTGCTGATTCCTATGGCATAGGGGGCGGAAATCGATGCGAAGGTGATTCCAGACTCATCGACGCCCGAGTTGACGATGCCGAGTGTAAGGGCCTGGATTAACGTGACTATGAGGTCCGACCCGGCGCCTGTGACGTCGAAGTAGAATCTCTCTATCCCTATCCTCAATGTGAAATCGTTGGGCTGGGTCGTGAATCGGGAATCAACGACCCAGATGTAGGTCTCCCCCTCTCCCAGTGCGAGGATAGAGTCCGGTCCGGAATAGGCGAAGGCTTTGATCAGGGAGACCTGGAGTTTGTCCATGTCATCCCAGTCTGGGTCGTTCTGGCTCGAGTCCAGAACCTTGACCGAGTAGGATATCCCCGGCTCGATCCAAAGCACCCCGTCTTCGACACCCCAGCCGCCAAGGAACTCCCAGGCGATTTTGAGGCCGACCTCGATGTCTTCGTCGCCGTCGTTGTCGATATCGACTTCGTGCAGAAGCGGATCCGAGTTGACATCCAAGAGCGACAGTAGATTGGAGGAGAATGTGACGACCTCGAAACTCTCGATGACGTCGCCATCGAGGTTGGTGTATTGGGTCCAGATTACGTAGTCAGTGATGTTCAGCAGAGTCTGCCATATGTTGTCCACCTGTCCAGGAGGCCTACTGCCGGGATCGACGAGGAGTTGGTAGGGGCCGGGGTGTACGGGATCTGGGGGTCTTGTGACCACCATCGTCGCCCCTTCGATGGCGCCATCGACGTCTGCGAGGGGATCTGCCGAGCCGGTGGGAGTGACTGAGTTGCTGATGCCTTCGATCGTCGGGCCGGCCATCTGCCCAACGGAGTTGCTATCCAGAGCCTCCTGTCGCTCCTCCAGTACCTCCGACAGTCGATCTAGAATCTCGAAGTTCTGCGATTCTATCCTAGCCTCACCGCTGACGCTGGCGATTGGTGAGACGATGGGCAGTAGGAAGAGCAGGACCATCAGTAGGGTATGTGAATGAGACAACGCAGGAGCTCGATGCACGAGCCGTACAGAGGTGTTGTCCATGCTCGCACCTCCTAGAGGTGCGCTATAGGGTATTGCCCTACAGGAACGCCCTCTGCATCGTTTGCAGACCAGAGGGGTCAGCCGAGGCTGATCGATTCTATCGAGCCGCAGTGCGGGCAGGCGGTTCTAGCCGTATCGACGCCCTCGGGCAGGTCGACTTCGAACATCTTCTCGCATGATGAGCAGTTCTGGCGAACGGTCCGGTCCTGCGCCTCGGGCTCCGATTCATCGACCGGTTGGAAGACCTCTCCCCCGTCCTCACCAGGAGACCATGTCGAGGTCCCCTCCTCGGTCCTTCCTTCGTGCGAGAAATCGACATCCTCCCTCTCGACGGTGTCGTCGCTCTCGAAGGCGGACAGCAAATCGTTGGCAGCACTGGAAGCAGGTGCCGACTCTGACTGCCTAGCCGACTCCAGCAGTGCCGCGATGTCGGGGTCTATCTCGCCTCCCTCGGGTTCCCCCATCGCCGTTGAGATATCAGCGGTGGCCCCTGACATCCCGCTGGAGACGTCGCCGAATATCTGAGGGGTTGACTCTGGGGCTGATACGCCCGTGCCGCCCCCTCCGCCCCACATCGCCTTCTGCTCGTCTGTGGATGGAGCGGCGGTGGGTGCTTCCTCGGTCTCCTCCTGCTGTGCTACAAGAGCGGCCAGCCTGCGGTTGGAGATGATTCGCCAAGACAGCATCACGATGAGAACCAGGCCGATGAGGGCTGCAAGGCCGATCATGCCCATGGTCATCAGGTCGTAGCCGCCATCGCCTTCGGAGCCGCTCATCACATTGACGAGAATCTCGAATTCACTGACCAGCCCGGCATCGTTCTCAATGTGGCAGACCACCGACTGAGGGCCCGAGTTCTCATAGCTCCACAGCACCGAGTTACCGTAGGAGTCTGCGTCGTTCCTAGGGTCGCCGTCCTCGTCCGAGTCGACCGAGCCGTCAAAGTCCCAGAAGAAGAGAAGGTCGTTAGACTCCGCATCAGTGACATTGGCCTCAAAGCGGAATGTCTGCCCAATCTGCAGGGAGATCTCGTCAACGAAGATTCCGATGACTGGGGATGTCGAGTCGTATAGGGTGATGCTGGCGGTATCCTCGGCCACCCTGCCAGAGAGGTCAGTGGCGCGGAGGGTGACCGTGTGGGACCCAGCCGCATAGCTGGAGTCGAATGAGTGGCTGTATACTGTCGCGCCCTCATCGTCTCCGGCGTTGGATCGGACGAGCTGGTCGTCGACGAGCCACTCGATGGTCTCGATTCCCCAGTTGTCACTGACCTGCCCGCTCAGGACGACGTTGTCACCGTAGGTACGCTCGAGGACGGCGGTGACTCCGATGCTGACCTCGGGTTCGGAGATGTCACTGACTTCGATTTCCTGGTACACGCTCGCACTGCGACCGTCTGTGGACACGACGGTGAGCCTGACGGTAATGTTCGTCGGGTCTGACCAACTGACGTTGACGGTAGAGCCGATAGTGTCATCGACGCCGTCCGCGTTGGTGTCCCACTTGAATCCGGAGGCGGGTATCTGGCCGGAGCGGTTAGGGGTCTCTGAGGCGTCCAGAGTGATGATGGCTCCCACGTCGACGACATCCAGGGAGACCTCGCCGCCGATGGTCGGTTCCAGTACGGGGGTGAGCGAGAGGGTGACGGTGGTGGCGATTGCCTGAGTCCCGGCGCCGCCTCCTGACGGACCTGCCCTGTTGTCGACCACAAGATAGAGGTCGGTGCCCTCGTATGTCTCGGGCACGAGCCAGACCATGTGACGCTCGGTCATGATGAGAAGCATGTCGGTGCCCCCTACGCGGGAGGCCGCGGTGCCGCCGGCCTCGTACAGGGTCACTTGGGACTCTGTCATCAGGAAGACGTCCGGAGCCCCCTCCATCGTCATCGCGTCGATTCTGACCTGAGTGCCGGCGTCGACGAGGAACGGGCCGTGGAGTATCGAGTGTCCTCCGACATCGAGTCGCACTATGGTGTCGACGAGAGTGAATGGTGCGGGCGAGACGATGCCTGAGTCGAGGCTGACTGAGGCGTCAGTTCCACCCTGAGCCCCTCCGCCGCCGTCCTGTGGATGCGCGAGGTTGTCGAGTACGAGGTACCAGCGGGTCATGACACGGTCATCGGGTACGGTCCAGTGCCATTCGCCTGTGCCGTTGAAGCTCTCGAAGACGGAGTCGCTCTCCCATATGGAGTCGCTCCTGTAGGCCTGCTCGTTCTGGTAGACGGAAATCGAGTTGACCGAGAAGAGCAGGATGTCGATGAGTTCGTCGGAGGTGATGTCGAACGACAGCGTCTCGCCGGGCTCCAGTTCTCCGAGGTCGACGCGGACGCAGGATTGGTTCCCGACATCCCAGTTGGCAGGCATCATGGTGAGATCTGCGTTGAGACAGGAGATGACTCCCTTGGAGTCGGCCTGTGCCAATGGAGCCGCGCTGACCAGCAGCAGGGCGATTAGCAGGCTGGCGGACGCTCGACGCACGCAGAACGGTTTGCCCCTTGCTTTTGAATCGTATCGCAGTCGCGCTCATTCGATGCTCAGTGGCATCCAGGCGTTTTCACGGCGCCTAGAGACGCCGATGACCCCATCCAACGAGATTTCGATGATGTCCTCATCCTCGCATACGAAACTGCTAGGATGAATCGCCCTCGCCTCGGACTCGAGAGTATCTGGATCCCTGATCCTCGTGCTCATATGCACCATTCCAAGAACACCCGCACCCATTGCCGATGCAGCGGTTGCCGCGTCCGCAGCGGTCGAGTGCCCGTATTCCACGGACTTGTCATGATACTCACTGGTGTAGGTGGCCTCGTGTACCAGCAGGTCCACCGGGCCCCCCAAGCTCTCTTGATTGAACGAGGGTACACCCCGGGTGGTGTCGCCGCTGACGAGGAGCCTGCAGGGAGGGCGGGCCTCGGCGCGGAAGCCAGTAGGGTCCAGCTGCGCGCCGTCATGCGAGACTGACTTGCCTCCAGCGAGGCGCGAGACTTGACGGTCGGTGAGTCCGAGCGATGCTGCGCGCTCGCGATTGAAGCGGCCGGGTCGCTCTGGGATTGTGACCATCCATCCGACCGAGACGACGCCGTGCCTCGTCGGCACGGCGGTAAGGCGCACGTCCTCGAGCGGTTGCACCGGCGAGTCGATCGGCTCGTCGCCTTCGACTGGGATCAGCACCCACTCGACGGGGAATCCTAGACTCCCCCTCGAGAGCTCGCCCGAGAGCAGGTCCCGCCATGATTCGAAGAGCCCGGAGAAGTCGGGATGGGTTTCACTTCCCTGTGCGGCGGTCGGCGCGATGATGGTGAGCGGTGCGGTGCGTCCGTCGAGGTCCATCGTGTAGAGGAAGGGGAGTAGTCCCCAGCAGTGGTCGAGATGGCTGTGGGTTAGCAGAACCGCCCTGATCCTGGAAGCGCGGGCGCGCTTGTTGGTGCCGGTAGCCTTCAGAGCGAGGTCGTGCTTGAGCAGCCTCTCCTGGAAGCCCTCACCGCAATCGATGACGATGGCTCCGGATGGCGTCGAGAGGTAGTTGCCGGAGACCGAGCGGCCGCGGGTCGGACGCGAGCCCGATGTGCCCAGTACATGCAGTTCGAGCATCTCTATCAGGCCAATGCGGGAGCCCGCCCGTATTGAACTCTCACAACTTGCGAGGAATCGGGGTCGGAGGGAACCAGCGCAGGATTACGACGTCCCCGATTGAGCGGACCCAGTTCCACGGTACTGCGACGTGGATCCGTCCCTCGACGAGGTCCGCGGGAGGGTCGGCGACGAAGATGTGCGTGCATGTCCATCCATCGGTGTCGATGACGGTGTCGTGGACGGTCCCGAGCAACCTGCCACTCGGCATAATCACCGGGAGTCCGCGAATCTCGGACTCCTGAAGGTCGGCCATCGACAATGGCCAAGACGGGACAGGCATCAATCTGACGGCGAGTGAGGACTCACTTGCCGCGGTTTTTGTTGGCCTTCAGGCTGGGGCGGAGCTTCTCCGCTCCCTTGCCCTTGTTGCGCAGACCACGCCCGCGCTTGCCAGCGCTGGTCTTGCCGCGGTACGCGCGACCTCGGTGGCTGTTGCCGCTTGAGACCCATCCGAGCTGCTTGTCCGACTTTATCGCGGGGTGCGCAGGGTCGAGCATGATGACTTCGAAGAACTTGTTCTTGCCGTCCTCTCCGACCCAGTAGGAGTTGAGGACCTCGAGGTTCGGATAGCGCCTGTTGGTTCGCTCCTCGGCCATGCGCTGGATGGACTTGCCCATCGTGATCTTCTTGATGCCCGCCTTGGACGGCTTGCGCTTCATGTGGACCTTGCTCTTGCGCAGTCCCCCTCGGCGCACGCGAGTCCTCACTACTACGACGCCCTGCTTCGCCTTGTAGCCGACTCTTCGAGCAGCGTCGATGCGGGTGGGGTGCTCGATTCTCTGGAACACCGGCTCTCGCCTCCAGCCTGCCATGCGGTCGCGTCGGTACCTAGGTGGCAGCGATGCCTTCGGGGACTTCCAGAGCGAGCGGACATGTTGCTGGACACCCATAGTCAGACCTCGTGCGGCCCGCCGACCAAACTCTCCTTTATCAGTCTGCCCACATAGTCCCGTAGGGACTCAGGCAGAAGGTGGTCCGCGCTCCCGGACTTGAACCGGGGACCCCCTGATGGCTGCCTACAACCAAATGTTTCCAGTCTACAGTCAGGTGCTCTAGCCAACTGAGCTAAGCGCGGTCCAACCAGTGGAGCGACTTCCTCCTTATCTCGCTTTCCGGAGACCCTTGCATAATCGACTCGGTGACTCCCCCCCATCCCTCAAGGTTAAGAAGTCCAAGAAAGGCACTTCGTGACCGTAGGCAGCGATGCCGGGG
Source organism: Candidatus Thalassarchaeum betae (assembly GCA_022448665.1). Classification (GTDB taxonomy): domain Archaea; phylum Thermoplasmatota; class Poseidoniia; order Poseidoniales; family Thalassarchaeaceae; genus Thalassarchaeum. Next base: position 128,871 of record JAKUUO010000003.1, read on the forward strand.
ATGCACTGAGGTAAGACGGATGGTAGAGGCGCCGGCGTCAGCGATAGACCAGATTCCAGACGGCAGGATTCCGACCGCTCTCGTCGACCAGGAGCTCGAGTCTTTCGGGACCCCCGACCCACGTATTCTGGTCTGCGGTTGCGGCGGCTCTGGCAACAACACGATGAATCGGATCACGCACATCGGAGTGGAGGGTGCCGTCACCGTCGCCATCAACACCGACAAGCAGCACCTCGACCACACCAGAGCGATGCAGAAGCTGCTGGTGGGCAGGCACATCACGAGGGGGCTCGGAGCCGGCGGTGACCCCGTCACCGGACGGCGCTGCGCCGAGGCCGGTCGAGACGTCATCTCCAAGATAGTCGGCGGTGCCGACCTCGTCTTCGTCACCGCCGGTCTGGGCGGTGGAACCGGAACCGGCATCGCGCCGATAGTCGCAGAGGAGGCCAAGCGCTCCGGAGCCCTGGTCGTAGCAGTCGTCACAACCCCATTCACAGTCGAGCGCCGACAGCGTATGCAGCGGGCGCTCGAGGGTCTCGATCTGCTCAGGAAGGCCGCGGACGCAGTGCTCGTACTCGATAACAACAGGCTGCTGCACTTCGTCCCGAACCTGCCTCTGGAGGAGGCCTTCAGCATCATGGACCAGCTCATCGCGGAGATAGTCAAGGGAGTGGTCGAGACCATCACCCTGCCGAGTCTGATCAACCTCGACTTCGCCGACGTCCGGGCCATCATGAAGGGCGGGGGCGTGACGATGATGCTCTACGGCGAGAGCGACCAGGGCCCGGAGGAGGTCGTGCACGAGTCGCTCAACCACCCGCTTCTCGACATCGACATCGACGGGGCCACGGGCGCGCTCATCCACGTCACCGGTGGACCGTACATGACCCTCGAGCAGGCCAACCAGGTCTGCGACCTGATGACTTCGAGGCTGTCCTCGGAGGCCAACGTCATCTTCGGGGCCCGTCAGGACCCCGCCTTCGGAGACACGATCAAGGTGATGTCTATCATCACCGGAGTGGCCAACTCGCGCATCGACCAGGAGATGATGAGCGCCGATATGCTCGGAGAGGCTCTGAATATCGCCCGGAAGGGGCGCAGTACGACGGAAGGCGGTTTCCACAGGTTCGATTGAAGGGAGATTCAGAACAGGGTAAGTCTCAAACAGGGAGCGATTGGAGTCGGAAACATGCAGGCACACCGTGCTGCACACGCCTTGGGACTGGCCCTGCTGCTGGCCCTGTCGACCGTGGCCGCGCCCGCGAGCGCGCAGGATGTAGTCCAGGATCCCAAGCAGCCCTCCGTCGACAACCCCCACATGCACATTTGGGGGAACAGTGATTTCAGCAACTGCTGGACTCATTTCGACGGAAACGACTCGGCTGGGTCTGCCAGTGAGGGGTATGGTGAGGAAATCTTCCCAGCAGGCGAGCAAGTAGACGTCGAATTCAGTTGCGACATGCAGGATAACCTGAAGCAGGATTTGTACCTCGATGCTAACGGTACCATAACTTTCGATTTCTTGGTCAGCATTTGGTCTGGAGACGACTGCAATGACGAGAATCAAGAGTGCATTCCCCTCACCTTCACCCTCATGAAGGGAAGTACCGAAATAGCAAGTCAGGAGTTTCCTAATGTAGATAAAAGTGGGAATAATGAGACATTGCATTGGAATCTTAACACTAACGAAACTATGGCCCGCTGGAACAGGAGCATAGAGGAGCCATCGATTCACGTTCGGTTCTCTTGGCCTGGTTACGATGGGGGTTTCCTTGGTTTAGGATGCGCACTCCAAGACTGCTCGGGGGAGTTCAGATTCTATTACTCCAACAATGAGGATAACGAAACCATCGAAGTCAACTTCCCGGTAATCAACCAAACCATGCCCGGTGAGGGCGGTGGTGACGGTGGAATTGGAGACACGGTATCAGATGCTCTACCGGGATTCGGACTCGTGGCCGGCATCGGCGCACTGGCACTGGCTGCAGTCGGTGCTAGCAGGTTCACTCGCGAAGAGTGATCACAGATCGTCCACGGCGACGTCTGACTCCTCGCCGCTTTCGAGGACCTTGATCCTGACATTGCCGGCGGCCCACTCCTCGGGCATGACCATCACCAGCCTCTGGGCACCGCTGCGCTCGGCATGGCGGAAGGCCCACTTCATGCGCTTGTCCTCGAGCACGAGGTCGACCGAGCGCCCGCTGGCCCTCAGCCTGGCGGCGACCGACATAGCGGCAGGTCGGAGATCCTCGCTCAGGGCGATGACGATGTCCTCGTTGCCCGAAGACAGATCGGGGACGAGCCCCTTGTCCATCAGCAGCTCCATGATGACCATGTCACCGAAGCCGAAGCCGGTAGCCGGCATGTCGTTGCCGCCGAGGCTCGACAGCAGCCTGTCGTAGCGCCCGCCGCCGCAGATGGCGCGAAGCTGCCCGGCGCGGTCGTGCGCCTCGAAGACGGGTCCGGTGTAGTAGGCGAGGCCGCGCACCACCGATGCGTCGAAGGCCACCCAGTCTGCGATGCCGTAGGCATCGACGAGGTCGAACAGCGCTGCCAGTTCCGCTACCGCTGCACTGTCGCCGCCCAGTGCTGCGGCGAGCGAGTCGAGGTCCCTGAGGCCCAGAGTCGATTGGATGGTGGCCACTGCATCAGCGCCCAGGCCCTGTTCTGCAAGCTGTGCGGCCACTACATCGTCGGGAAGCTTGTCCATCTTGTCGACGATGATGCAGGTCGCAGCGAAGGCGTCTCCTGAGATCCCGAGCGAGCCCAGCACCTCCTCGAGCACCTTGCGGCTGCTGATGCTGATGACGAGGTCGTCGGCGTTCAGGCCGACGCCCTCGAAGAAAGTCACGAGCACAGAGAGCAGCTCGACATCGGCCTCCAGCGCATCGCTGCCCCAGACATCGACGTTCCACTGGTAGTGCTCGCGCCCGCGCCCGCGCTGCGTCCGCTCGTAGCGCCAGCACTGCGGGATCGAGAACCACTTGATCGGAGTCGGGAGTGCTCCGGCCCTCGCCATCACCATGCGTGCGAGAGAGGGGGTCATCTCGGGACGAAGGGCGACCCTGCGCTCGCCCTTGTCCTCGAAGTTGTACAGTTGCTGGGTAATCTCCTCGCCCTGCTTGCGGGTGTAGAGCTCCTCGTACTCCAAGACGGGGGCGTCGTACTCCTCGAAGCCGTGACTGCGGGCGGCGCTGCGGAAGTTGTCGAACAGCCAGCTGCGTATCCGCATATCCTCGGGATAGAAGTCCCTGGTGCCTCGTACGCCTTGGGTCACGACCGCGCCACGAACAAGCCCACTTCAAGCCCTACGCCGCTCTTTGTACTCCTCAAGGCGTTCTTTGCGTGTGATGCGACCGTCCGAGAGCGGGAACGCAAAGGTGCGCAGTGCGAGGAAGGCGAGGAAGCCGAAGGCGGCTGTGTTGGCAACCCATGTGTACCAGTGGTTGTAGCCTAGGGTGTCACTGAAGTATGCTGTTGAAGCAGTCGAGATGGCCAACAGGACGGTGTAGATCGCCATCATGACAGTGAGGCTCTTGGTGTATCCTGTTGGCGACTCGAAGGTGAGCCATCGATGCAGGAAGTGCGCCTGCCACGAGCTTACGAAGTAGGCGATAGCCCAAGCGCTGGCGGCCGGGAAGCGGTCGGAGAGAGTCATCCCGTGAAGCCAGTAATAGAGCAGGAAGAAGA
>JAKUUO010000030.1 GCA_022448665.1 Candidatus Thalassarchaeum betae
CTCGAAGCGCTTCTTCTCACCTCCGCTGAAACCGTCGTTGACATACCTCGAGAGGAAGCTGCGAGGAATGTCGAGAGTCTCCATGGCATCCTTCAGGGTGTTTCTGAACTCCGTGCCCTTGGCGGCTTCCTCGCCCCTGATGCTCGCGACCGACTTCCTGAGGAAGTTGCCGACCTGCAGTCCCGGGACGGCCTGTGGGTACTGGAAGCAGAGGAACACGCCCTTGCGTGCTCTCTCCCACGGCTCGAGCTCCAAAAGATCCTCTCCGGAAAGGAGCACATCCCCCTGTTCGACCTCGAAGTCGGGGTGTCCCATGATGATGTTCGCAGCTGTGGTCTTGCCACTGCCGTTACGCCCCATAATAGCGTGGATTTCTCCCGGTTTTATGACGAGGTCGATGCCCTTGAGGATTGATACATCATCGATTCCAGCATGCAGATTTCTAATCTCTAGTAGCGGCGTGTCTTGGCCCATGCTGTTCCCCTTGCTGGTACGCCGACTTAGGCCCCTTTTCAATCTCTCCCTAAAGTTTAGGTCACCCTAAAAACAGATTGCACACTCGGTGTGGCGATGAAGTCCGGTGAAGACGACCCCCCTCCTCTGTCCGACAGTCTCGAGGAGGCCTATCGGGCTCAGATTGAGGCAGCGATTCAGAAGGAGTCCGAGAGGAGGGTGACAGAGGCCCACGACCCGGTTGAGATCGCTCGTCTCGAGGCGCTCTCTCTCGTCGAACTGGTCGAGAGCGAAGACTCCGACTTGATACCAGCACTGATGGCCAGACTGGGTCCCGTAAGGGCCGCTCTGGACGGTCACGGCGGAGGCCTGGTGGTCACCGAGGCGGAAATCGAGGAGATGTACAGCGGGGGCTCGGCACTGTCGCTGGTTCTCGACTTGGATGGGGCTTGTGTGTCCTGCGGAGCCGCTCCTGGCACGCTCAAGGGTATCCAAGACGATCTTCTGATGGACTCCGAGGTCATCGCGGTGCGCTTCAGCGTGGCTATGTTGGAGTGGTTCGACGAGCTCCAGCGCGACTTCGTGCTCAAGCACGGTGGTGTCGTATTCGTCTAATCGAGGGACTCGAGCAGCGCATCCATCGCCGTGTGAGCGAAGCCTAGAACAGTGACCTCGAAACCATCTATGAGCACGGCGTTCCGGCCAGCATGGCCCCCTAGGTCGTAAGCCCCTGCTTTGCCGTGCCACGACTCGTTGCGAACCAACTCGACCAGCCGGTCCTCACTCAGATCCTCAAACTCGACCACCGCTGAATCTGTCCAGACGTTCGCGCTCCATCCTCCATGCAGTACCTCCGTCCCTTCTTGCTGCCCGTCCGGTGGGTACAGGAGCGCCGTAGAGGACCATACACGATGCCTGCGGCCTGAGAGCCTCAAGAGCATCGCCGCGGCGGCTACCGCATCATCCGGCTTACCCATTGCAACTAGCGGATCCTCGGGATCCTCGACGAGGGTGTCTGCAACCACTACGAGCTTGAAATCCGAGTTACCAGAGAGAAAAATCTCCCTAGCGGCCGCCTCTGCCTTGGCCAGACATGTGGCTTCGGCCTGTACGCCGACCTCCAAGCCAACGCTCGGTCTGGACTCCGCAGATATCAGTGGCCGGACTTCTATGTCCGTACCGGTTCCGTCTACCCAGTCACTCAGCCACGAGTGCCGCCGAGGGGAGGCCGAGGCGAGAAGAAGCAGTGCCATCCAAGCACCTCAGAAGGCGATGCGCTCGTCGCACACCGGGCACTTCGTGGTCTTCACACCGGCTGGCGCCTCGAATCTGCTGGAGCAACTGGGGCACATCACCGGACGATTCAGAGGTGGCAGTTCAGGGGGAGCGGGCGCTCCCTCAGGCAGCGCCTCATGAGCGGTGGAAGTTTCGGGCGCTGGAAGTGGCGGCAGGGCCTCGGGAGCGGTTGCCACACTACTCCTCAACTCCCTGCGCTCCCTGCGTTCACCAGCCCCCTCGTTGATGTCGACCAACTCAACTATCTGCGCGTCGTCAGCCTCACTGGTGGTGACCGCTATGTCATCCTCGTCGATGACGTCTACCACGTCCTCCTCCAGAAGCACGGATCCGGATGCCTCGGTCCTCCTGCGACCCCTCATCCACCTGACTGCTCTGGCGGAGAGGGTAGTCAGGACGATGGCGCACAGCAGGAGGATGGTGATGGCGAAGCCTCCGAGCAGGATATTGAAGTTCTGATCATCGAGCCCCAGCGCGTGTCTTACCTGATCCAATAGCGAACCGTCTCCATTGTTAGGACCGTTGTCGTCTATCAGGGCCCTGATCTGCCATCCGCTGGCTGAGGTGTGGATGATGACGGTCTCGCTGCTGGCAGGGGAACGGTCGACGAGGTAGAGGAAACCCAAATTCAGCCGGTTGGAGATACCCAGCCAACCGTCTTCAGCATCGATTATCCCGTACTGGACCTGCGGGCCGGTCGGTCCGACCATGTCGAAGAAGAGTTGAACGCCCCTCTCCACCTCAATCATATCGATTGTGCTAATGCCCCGTGCAGGGTATCTCCGACTGAGGTTATCGATGGCTTCGAATGACGAGTCTGACACAATCGCCACCAATTCAGCCTCGTGTTCTTCTCCCTCTCTCCAGGCTGCTACGATTCGCTCCTCATCGTCGACGATTAGGACCTTCATGCAACCGAGTGAAGCCTCGTCACCGATGGCCTTCTTGAAGGTCCAGGATGCCTGTTCCACGAGGCCGTGTGCATACCACAGCCCCAGCCTCTCGATTCCGGTTGAGTCGCTTCTAATCGACTGGTAGAGGAGGTGGGCACCATCGTCATCTCCGATTTCCACGTCCACCGGGTCTGCCGTGCCCGGGATGAGGTCTATCTCACTCACCACATGGGGTGTCAACTCCCAGTCCGAGGATTTGGTCGGAGCATCGGCGTGGAGCAGGAAGACGCTGGTAAGGTCCTCGTAAGTACCTCCGGTGAAAAGGTCGCGATGGTATCCTGCAACCAAGACCTCCGAGTCTTCGACGTCGATGTCGATTCCCCAGTACTTGCCGTCAGACAGCAGAATCGGCTCCAGCAGGTCCTGAATGGGAGTTATCTGGCAGGTCGCATCGATCGTAGAGTAGCTCAGCGTCTGCTGGAAGTAGCCACTCGAATCTAGGAACCTCCTCGTCCAGACCACATGGGCCACCCCGTCCTCGTTGCTCCAGATTGCGATGTCGCCAGACCACATGTCGTCCAGGACATTGGTGCATGCTGTAATGCCTAGGTTCGAGTTCAGTCTGTAAAGCCCTAACTGGCCGTTCTTCTCGGTGATGACGAGGCCTTCGTCATCGAGGTCGATGACTTCGATTGGCATCTCGCCAGATTCGAAGCTCATCGATCTCGCTCCGGAGAGAGTGGACTCGTCGACTAGGATGGTTGCCTCGACCTGGTTGTTGGTCCAGTCGAGGTCGGCCAAGGCCGAGCCAGAGAGCGTAATCCTGATTTCCAGTGGCCCCGACTCGTTCTCCCTGTGGGCGAACGATATCTGCGAAGCACCCTGTCCTACCACTAGTGATATTGCGGTCGATGAGACCAGTTCCCAACCCTTTTCGGTCATGATCTCGAGCATCGCCTCCACACCGGTCGCATCGCTTGAGCCTAGATTGTCCACTCTAGCTGTGATGAGGAACTGCTCATCCGGGTGCGGGATGGTGGGCTCCGTGCGAACAGCGCCCTCGCGGAAGGCCAGGTCGATGCCCTGCGGCCTCTGGATGACCGGGAATGTAAGTGACTGTTCGTTGTCGGTCTCGTCGTTCTCCTCGATAGTGTCGGCTGGGTCCAGGGAGACCATGATTACCTTGTTCCCGACTGTCGTCGGGTTCCAGTACAGCACTATCTCGACGATGTCGCCGCTGTCTATACTCGGCAGCACCAGCTCATCCTTACGGGCTCCGTCTTCGTAGAGCGAGATGGCGAGGTTAGAGGCCGCTAAGTCGCCGTCGTTGCGTATCTCGCAGCGGACCTCGAGGAATGTGTTGACGTAGGTCTCCGAGAGCGGGATGCCGTATTCCTCGACCGACAGGCCGGTTCTGAATATCAGGTCTGGTGCCGGCGGGTCGTTGTCGACCTCAACGGTTCTGCGGATTTCCTCAGAGTGCACTCCGTCACCGCTGATTATCCTGACCGAGAGCCGGTAGAAGCCATCGTCGACCTCCTCGGTGTTCCAAGTGACCGACCAGTCGCCGTTCCCACTGCCGCTGCCGCCGAAGGTCTGGGCGGTCTCCCATGAATTGGTACCGAGTCGCCATTGCACGGTCCCGCCGTTAACCGACTCCCAAGTCCCGTAGACGTTGATGGAGCCGGTGACTGTATCCTGTCCACTGGGACCGCCCATAGTGACTTCGACCAGGCCGACCTCGTGCTTCTGCTCCACGACGTCGCTCCATTGGTCGAACTGATTCCTAGCCTGAGCCTCGATGCTTACCTCAAGGATGTTGATCTCGTCCTCGGTGAACTCTGGTAGGGTAAAGGGAGCGCTCCAGTTGGTCGTACCTTGAGCTGTGTGCCAGTCGAGCAGGATGACCTCTCTCTTCGGCTCGCCCTCCGGTCTGTGGGTATATGAGATCCTGACAGCGACCTCCTCGATAGTGCCGTTGGTCTCGGCATCCTCGTCGATATGGCCTCGGGCGCTGTAGGTCTCGCCCTCTATCAGCCAGGATTCCTCTTCGGGATTCTCGATGACCACCCAATCGCCCGAACCGGCTGGGGGCGGCTCGGTTCCGTTGCCCGGATCGGGTGGATCGACCCCCCCTCCGAGCATCGCCTCGAGAATCATATTGCCGTCGACGATGCCGAACCCGTACTGATTGTTCCACTTGTCGGTGATGCTGGGCTGGGATGCTGAGCCACGCCTCTCCGAGTTGTTTTGTAACAGATCCTTGACCTCCTGCGGATCAACACTGTCGTCTATCTGGAGCATGACGGCGACGAATCCGGCTACAGCTGGAGCCGACATGCTGGTCCCTGTCATCTGGGTGTAACTGTCCTCAGCCAGAGGTCTGGGTGCCCCCGGGATACTGCTGCTGGAAGCAGCGTGTTGGGCAGACATGATGTTGGATCCTGGCGCGACCACGGTGGGCTTCAGTTCCTCCCACTCGTTTTCGTCCCCGTCGTCCTCCCGTGGACCCGAGTTAGAGTAGGATTCAATCATGTCATCACCACGCTCTATCGTGTTCTCGTCGTCGATCGCGCCTACCGTTATGGCGCTGTCAGCAGCTCCCACAGAGGTAATCCTGCGCCTACCGTCGTTGCCGATGGCAGCGACTGGCACGATTCCCGCATCCGCAGCTTCGTCCACGGCTCTGGCTTCCGCGTTGGAGCCGTTGTCACCGGGATCATCACCTTGTGGGTCGGAGCCCGAGCCGAAGGACATCGACATCACGTCGATGCCCTCGCTGGACTCGTTGTTACCCCAGTCATGGTCGACGTTGTCTATCACCCATTGTATGCCTCTCAGGGTAGCGGCGGAATTGGTTGCCCCTGCATCGCTCATGACCTTGACATCGACCAGATAGGAGCCTGGTGCGTAGCCTTGGTTGATTCTGCGTTCATCTCCGGTGCCCAAAGCGATTCCAGCAACGTGAGTGCCGTGACCGTCACCATCGTCGGGGTCGTTATTGCCGTCGTCGCAGTCCTGTGAGTTCCATGAGGTCGCATCGCAACCCCCTATCCACTTCGGGTCAGCGAGCTCATCAGGTTCCTTCTCGTTGTCGTTGTTGTTGTCCGAGAAGTCGTCCAGCGAGAAATGCTCGTTGTCCACTCCGGTGTCGAGGATCGCGATGACGACGCCAGAACCGTCGTAGCCGAAGTCCCGCATCGTCTCGTCGAAGATGTCCGAGTCGCGGACCTTGGAACCTCTTGGGGCGTTGTCAAGCAGTGGGACTAACACGTTCTGCTCTTCGATCATTACCACTCCCTCAAGGTTCCAGATGTCAATCAGCGAGCTTACGGGAACATGGTCGATGACTATCGAATCGAGGATGTGCAGGACGTCAAACCACGACCCCTCTTCGCTCCAGCCGTGTTCGTGCAGGACCTCCTTGATGGCTAGTATGCTAGTAGGGCCAGGTTGCCAGGAGTAGTCAACCACGATGGCTACAGTCGCAAGCCCGTCAGCACCGGTTATCGACGTAGTGGACACCGATTCTCTCTCTCCTGCGATGATTCGCTGCAGCCGGTCGTCCATACCGTCCGAGTCGAGGTCGTACCAGTAGCCGAACCACCATCCTGGATCCTCCACAGGCCACCCGGCATCACCGGAGGGGAAGCCCGGGGAGCGGTCCTTCGGGGGGCATTCATGCTCGCCGCACATCAGAGGAGGAGGGAGGTTCAGATCGGGCCGGACCTCGGCATCAGCCTCCTTATCGGTGATGCCGGGAGTGGTGACAAGAGCACTCGCACCCATCGAGAAGTCCATGACAAGTAGTAGTGCGACAGCAATCAGTGGTACTGCCGGGTGTCGACTTCTGACCATGGCTCTCTCAGAGAGCCAAACTCGGATGAGGTTTAATCCCAACCTGTCCGGGATTGCCCGACGCACCCGTTCACGGCCATTTCACGTGAGAGCCGACCAGAGCGCAGCGCAACCTGCAGCTCCCCCCACTCATCTCGGTAATTATCTCGCCATCACAGACGGGGCAGATTGTGTGCTCCGAAAGCTCCTCGAGCCAGGCTCTGCGGGTCTCCAGCTCATCCCCTTCCTCCCGTAGTCTCCTGAGTATGCGAGCAGCCCCGCCCTGCAGTGGTTTGTCAGCTGCCGCCCACGGATCGTCATCGAGGCTTCCCATGCGCTCCTTGGCCTGTTCCCTGATGGCTTCCGCCCGCCCCGATCCGGTGGCTGATTCCTGTGGTGAGTCGAGCGAGCTGGGGGCCCCTCTGGCAATCGGCCTCGCCAGTATGTAGGCCAGGAAGAAACCACCTACATGGGCCATATGGGCTATGTTCGATTCACCAGCGGTCCCCGCCTGGAGTTCATACATCTGCCAGACCTCCAGGCCGAGCCTGATGAAGACAATCAACCAGACCGGCCAAGCCCGGATTAAGAACAGCAGCGGAAACTCCACCTTGTCCTCGGGCCAGCAGGCCATGTAAGCCCCTAGTAGTCCGAATGCAGCCCCGCTGGCTCCGATAGCCGGAGCTGACGACTCTGGATGAGAAAGTATCCAAGCCACATTTCCTCCGATGAACCCCAAGAAGTACACCGCCAACCACCTACGTCCACCCAGCCTCTGCTCTAGTGGGATTCCAACCAGAGCGATTACCAGTACGTTGCCGAGGACATGGACCCAGTCTGCGTGGAGCCACGCCGCAGACACCATTCTGTACGACTCAGAAAGATCGCCCATGAGGTCCGGCTTGATGCCGAAGAGGTCGATCATCCATGCGAAGTGCATCGGGATCCCGGTCAATATCGAATGTGCGAACTGCACGAAGGCCACGAGCATCAACGAGAGCACGGTGGCCAGCGCGAGGCTGGTTTCGCCACGCGCCGCGGAGACGTAGGGGGCCACCGCGGCAGCGACCAATATTCCGACCACAATCAGGTCGCTGCCCGCCAAGTCAGCCCACTCGACTACCATGTCATCCCCTCTGAGCCGTGCGGCTCGAGCGAATAGCCGCTTCGACCCTTGATGGAATTACTCAAACGATAGCCCACCTTCGGGCTTGCGTGGATCAAGGCACTTTGCTGCAGGCATCAGGCATCGAAGTCCATCGGGGCTCGCGAACGGTCCTGAAAAGCGTTGATTTCCATCTGAGGGAAGCGGAGGTAGTCGCTCTTGTCGGGCCAAACGGCTCTGGCAAGACCACCCTGCTTGAGGCCTGCGCTGGAATTCTGCCTCTCACGTCCGGAAGCATCAACTGGCGCACTGGGGCCGACTCCTCTCGCCTCGTGCGTGACTCGGAGGGCCGCAGGAGCGAGCTTCCGCCGATGGGACTCACCCTGCAGAGCGACGGGATGTGCGGTGAGGAGACGGTCGAGGAGAGACTCGCAATCTCTCTCCGTGTTGCAGGCAGATCTCCCGACGAAGCGAGGATGGCAGAGATGCTGTCCGTTTGGGGGCTGGAGCACAGACGCGCGGACAGGATCTCCCAGTTGTCCGGAGGCATGCGACGCCGACTCGCAGTGCTGTGCGGGCTCGCCCCTGCTGCGCTCTGCGGAGACTCGCGCGTCGCCTTGCTTGACGAGCCCTCAGAGGGACTCGATGAATCGGCCAGAGGCCTTCTAACCGGATGGCTGAGGGCTTTGGCGGCAAACGGTCACGGGGTCGTTGTCGCAACTCACGACGCCGAGGTAATCCGATGCGCTGACCGCGTAGTCAGTGTCGAAGGGAGTAATCTGATTGAGGCAGCGGGTGGGTCCGTGGGTGCTATTGCACAACTTCCTCAGCCCAGTGACTCGGCCGAGCCCAGCACGCTCGGTTCGCTGTTGAAGTGGGCCTTCAGAATGGAGATCCGCAACCCCATAGACACGATCGGCCGCGCGACTCCGGCACTCGTCGCCTTGCTGCTGGCATACGCCCTTGTAGGGGAGGTCGACATGGGCCACGCTGGCAACGGCATGCTGGCCGCACTGGTCCTCATGCCCGCTTTCATCACTGCTGTGGTCTCTCCCGCTCTGGTCAGGCGTATGGCCGAGGCTGACTGCGGACGTTGGTGGTCAGCAGTCGCCGGCCCTATGACGCGCCCGGTGAATTCACTGGCCGGGGCCTCTCTAATCCTGCCAATCCCCCTGACCTACCTGTCGTGGCTCGTTTTGGCAGGCTCGTTCGATGCCGACGCTTCTTCCGAGGTGCTGCGCTGGCTCTGGCTGCCGGCAGTCGCCATGCTCGACGTCGCCATCGCTGCGGCCGCTCTGCATCTGCTCGTAGCGGACCTCCGTCGAGCCAGCGCTGCTGCAGCATCCTTACTCCTCCTGGTACTGGTCTGGCCGTTCCTCGAGCTGTCCGATGCACTCTCCGTCATCATGACAGATGGTATGTCATTCGGACTGGGTATGGGTGACCCGTTGGTGACCTGCTTGATAGCGAGCCTGACCTCAGCTTTGGTCTGGGCTGTCGCGGTGTTCCTGCCTGAGGCCTGAAGACGAGCATTGATGATAAGGAGCAGATTCGCTCGACCATGCCATCTGCTAGGGCGAGGGGAACGGCTCTGACCGTCATCGGACTGACAGGTGCAGCAGCCACGGTGTTGCTAGGCTTCCTCTGGGCTCCGTCTGTCGATGCGGAGGCGTGGAACGCGCCTGAGGCATACCGGATCCTGTTCTGGCACGTGCCCTTCGCCTGGTCCTCCTTCCTCGCCTTCTGCGTACTCTTCGTCGGCTCTGTGGTTTGGTACACTCGCCGCTCTGACTTAGGGTGGAGACTAATCTGCACTGGCTCTGATCTGGGTCTGCTGTTCGGGCTAGGCGTGGTAATCTCAGGACCCATCTGGGGTTCGGCAGAGTGGGGCGTTCCTTGGGATTGGGGGGATTTGAGATTGAACACCTACGGGCTGCTCACTGCGGTCGCCCTCTTCTTGGTGCTAGCTCGCAACTCCCAACCGGACGGTCAGGACACCAGAGATACCATTGCAGCCGTCGGGTTGTTCGGCTTCGCTCTGGTCCCCATCACCGCTCTGGCGACGACTTGGTATCAGGAGCGACACCCGGGAGTCTTGATTATCGAGAGCGAGGAGGCCGGGCTGGCGCCGGAGATTATGACGGTACTGCTGCTCGGCTTCGTCTCGTTCTTCGTGCTCTTCACTGGCTTCGCCCTCCTCAGCGACACTGTCTACCAGATGGAATCAAGACTGGGTCGCTTGCAGCGGCTTCTAGACGAGGAGGCGGTACACTGACTGGTCTGACCGAACTTGCTGTCGTATACTTCGCCCTGATTGGCCTGTTAGGCGCCTATGTCTACCGTTTATTCAGCAGAATGACTGATCTCGATGCACGTCTGGAGGCTGCTGAAGATGTGCTCTCAGGCGACGAGAACGAGTGATTTTCCCGGATTTTCCCTCCGGGAACCCTTGAAACGGGCGGTCTGAGCGGAGAGCAGGGAGCACCATGCCAGCCGGAGCCTTCTGCATCGCCTGCGGGGCACCCCCGCCACTCACCTCCGAGAGGATGTGCGAGGCGTGCCTGAGGCAGCGCACCACTCTGTCCAAGATGCCTGATACAATCCAGCAGTCACGCTGCTCCAAGTGCGACTCCTACGAAGTCAGAGGGCGATGGTCAGAGATGGATCCGGATACTCTCGCCGACTTGCGAATCCGTGAGAACCTAGTCGCTGAGGAGCGTGCCAAGCAGGTCGACGTCGGATTCGCCGTCGAATCCATCGATGACAGGACGAACAGACTCCATGTAGATGTCAAGGGGACTATCGAGGGGTATGAGTTCGAGGACCAGCACTCGATCCTCCTACAGACGAGCAACGCAGTCTGCCCGGCCTGCGCGCGCAAGGCCGGCTCTTACTTCGAGGCAACAGTCCAACTCCGCTCGGCCGGGCGTCGCTTGGACGATATCGAACTCAAGGAACTCAGGGCGACGCTGGATGATATGCTCGAGAACATGGAATCCGATCCCATGTTCTTCGTCACCAATGAGGGGCCGGTCACCGGGGGCTGGGATTTGCAACTCGGCTCGAAGGCGATGGCCAAGAACTGGGGCCGCAGACTGGTCAGGAGGTTCGGCGGGACAATCAAGGAGACATCCACTGTCGTCGGTTCCAACGACGGTATCGATGTCACGAGGCTCACTCTCAGCTACCGCAAGCCCGCCTACGGATTGCGCGACGTCGTAAGATTCAGACGGCAGTTCTGGATCATCGATGGGTGGCAGAAGGACGGCCCGAGCCTGCGCAGGCTGGACCGGTTCGAGCGAACCGGGGCATCATGGCGAGACATGGAGAAGTCGACAGTGATGTGCTCCACGAGGGAGCAGCACGATGTGGAGGTCCTGAACCGCGACAGTTCCGCCGTCGAAGTGATGGACCCGACGGACTACAGCATGATCACAGTGGGCCTTCCCTACGACGATGACGGCACCGCCTCACGCCTGCGCATCGGCTTCATAGACGGAGCATGGCTGGCATTACCGGGAGCAGCCGACGAGGTGTGAGCATGGGCGAGAGTGACATGGCCTCTCTGCTCGCCGAGCTCGACAATGGCGATATGGCTGGACTCACCCGCAGTTTCGCAGACGACCTCGAGGCCGCGATGGCCACCGAGGTCGGTATCGAGGCCGATACCGACTGGAGCGGCGTGCTCTGCCTCGGCATGGGTGGCTCCGGAGCCGGAGGGCGCTTCCTCAAGGCACTGGCCGACGACGAGGGAGGACTTCCCTTCGTGGTCTGGAGCGACTACGGCCTGCCGAGCTGGTGGGGGCCAGACTGGCTGGTTCTGGCCACTTCACATTCTGGCAACACCGAGGAGACCCTAGACGGCGTGCGCGATGCTCTCGAGTCCGGTGGCACGGTGGTGGGGGTGTCCTCGGGTGGCCAACTGGGCGAGATGCTCGATGGCAGCGACGACGGTGTCTTGCTCACAGTTCCCGGGGGCCAGATGCCACGCTCGGCATTCGGCCATATCTTCGGTACCCAACTCGCCGCCTGCTGGGCGCTCGGACTGCTCCCTGCACCTGACCAGGCGGAGACGGCAGCGATGCTCGAGCGCCTGCGGGATGCCTCCTCTGGGGCCGATCTGGTTGGAGGCAACGGCATGTCAGAGACGATGGCTCGGTCCATGGAAGGGCGCGAGATCGGAATCGTAGCATCCACCGGATTCAGCCCGGCCGCGTACCGCTTCGCCTGCCAGCTGAACGAGAACTCGGCGACGTTCGCTCACCCAGCAGAGGTGCCCGAGATGAACCACAACGAGATTGTCGCATGGTCCGCCGAGGGTGCATCATCCCGGGCACTCATCGCATTCACATCCGACGGCATGCACCCCCGCGCGCAGGCGCGAATTGGATGGATGCTGGACAACATCGAGACCGAGGTCGTCTGGCGCATCGAGTGCGAGGGCGCGAGCCTGATCGAGCGCCTGCTATACGCGGCCCATGTCACTGATTGGGTGTCCATAGCGCTCGCTCTGGTGAACGGCGTGGATCCCTCCGATATGGCTGCGATAGACTCGCTCAAGGCGCACTTGGCCACTGTTCAGTAGAGAGGGCCGAGGACGAGCCTCGGGTCGGGGTAGTCGAGTAGGGCCTGCTCTCTGTCCTCGGGTGCGACGACCCCGGGCAGGTCATGTGTCCCAGGCTCGACGAGCGAGAGCTGGAAGTGCAGGTGCGGCTCCCAGCCGCCGTTCTCGTGGCGGGCTCCGAACCAGGCTATCTCCTCGCCCGCACTCACCTTCTGACCGACTGTCTTTCCTTCGATCGAGGCCGCGTCCATATGGCCGTAGAGCGCCCACACCGGAGTCCCATCTATGTCGTGCCTGGTGATGACGACGTTGCCGTAGTCACCCGGTTCCGGGTTGTAGCCGAAGTGGGAGACCTCGCCGTCAGCGAAGGCCATGCACGGAGTCCCTACCGGTCCGCCGATGTCGATTCCCATGTGTATCAGGCGAGTTCCGCCGAACAGCTCGGTGTTGTACAGGTTAGGGCGGACCTCGTCGTACTTGCCGACGCTGTACTCTGTATTCGGAGGAGTCCAGGTTCCGCCGCTCAGGTCGAGGACCGTGTAGTCCTCCGGCAAGTGAACCGCCGGATGATACCCGCGAGTATGCCATTCCACCACGAGGACGCGACGACGGCGGAGTAAATCACTCCTCTTCCTCAACCTCAATCACAGTGGGCATCCTGACCTCATCAGCTACGGGATTCTGGTCTACTAGGGTCTTGGGCAGGTTGGTGGACACATCAAGCTCCTCCAGTTTTCGGCCCTGAGGAAGGACGCTGCGCTCCCAAGAGCCCACCGCTTTGTTGTAGAACTCCGTCGCCTTGTCCAGCCTCTTGCCGACTTCCGAGAAGTGCTCGCTCCAAGTCGCCATCCTCATGTAAAACTCGCGGGCGACATCGACGACTTCTTTGGCGTCCTCTGCGAACCTGACCTGTTGCCAGTACAAGGCAGCGGTCCGCAGTATGGCGATCATGGAGGCCGGAGATGAGATGATGACACCTCTGTCCATGGCATCCTCGTGCAGGTCAGGGTCCATCTCGAAAGCGACCGAGATCAGAGCCTCCGAGGGAACGAACATCACCACGAACTCCGCACGCCCCTCGACTTTGGAGAGGTACTCCCTGCGAGTCAACTCATTGACGCGGCTGCGCATGGCCTTCGCGTGCTCGGTGAGCTTCGCCTGACGCTGTGCCAGATTCTCCTCCTCGAGTGCTTCCAGGTAGTGCTTTCCACTCGTCTTAGCATCGATCGGTATCGCTCCGTCGCCGGGCAGTCTGACCACGAAGTCCGGGCGGCCGCCCTCCACTCCCTTCTGCTCTAGGAAGTCGGTGTGCTTGGTCATTCCAGCCATCTCCAGCAGGTTGCGCAGAGCGATCTCGCCCCAGTCGCCACGGACGCTGGAACTCTTCCTGAGGGAGGTCGAGAGGTTGCGTGCCTCGCTCCCGAGCCTGTCGGTCTGCTCCTCTAGCAGTTTGAGGTGTCTGAGCATGCCGGAGTACGCGTCGCTTCGTTCCTTCTCGAGATCCTTGGTGGCTTGGTCCAGACTAGCCAGTGATTCAGTCATCGGCCTCAGCATTTCGTCAAGTTCCTTCCTGCGCGCGTCGTTATCCTTCTCGGCAGAGGTTTGCACCTTCCCGAGCCTCTCCTCGGCGAGTTTCAGGAAGTCCTCAGAGCTCTTCCTGCCTAGGTCTGTGACCAGATTTTCAATCTCGGCCTTCACCTTCTCCTCATTCGCGACCAACGCCTCTTCCTTCGCTCGGATTCTCTCCTCGGAACGGATGACTTCGCCGCTCATCCTCTGCTTGGCCAGCATCCATCCGAAGCCGCCACCAACTATCAGACCTAGTACAATATACGACAGTCCCACTGCTTCCATGTTTGAGCATAATACTTGGGAGTTCTTGAACTCTACAGTTTGTAATGGAATACGATTACTGTCTAGTCACTATCCCCAATTGCCTCATCAGCACAACTTCCCAGGTATTGAGTTAGTTCAGACTCAAATTCACGGGGTGCGTCTGTGGCCCCGGATGAGGCGTGCGCCGCTTCGTGAAGCAAGGTGGCTGCATACTCGGAAAGAGAGGAGAGTTGACTACGCTTTATCGTGATGGTCCTTGTAGCCCCTTGCCAT
>JAKUUO010000031.1 GCA_022448665.1 Candidatus Thalassarchaeum betae
ACAATGGTGCAAGCGGTGCACACACCTTCCTCGACAACGGAGACGTTGCCGGAGCGGGTTACGACATCTGCGGCTTCGATGCCCTGTCATCTACTGACATCTACTTCACTTGCATGGAGTGGTGGTCAGCGATCGACGGCATCCAGGCTACGCCCTTTGCGGGCATGACGGTGAGCATCGGGTTCCTGAACCCGATGACCGGCCCGATTGCGGTCTACGCACCGGGCTTCGGTGTCGCCGCTAACGTCGCCCTAGGCATGATGAACATCGCCGGATGGAACAGCGGACTGCAGTTCGAGATGGTAATGGTCGACTCCGGATGCAGCGGCGATGTCGCTGCAGCCGGCGCCCAGACCCTACTGGACGCAGGCGTGGTCGGTGTGGTCGGAGCTGCATGCTCCGGCGCAACGATGGCCGCTAACGCGGTCCTAGGCGCTGCTGGCATCCCGATGATCTCGTACGCGAGCACCAACCCCGGTCTGAGCGACGCTACGGCTTACCCGCACTTCTTCCGCGTGGTACCGAGCGACGCCATCCAGGGCCCTGCTCTGGCTGACGTGGTTACCGCCGACGGCGGTTCCGATGTCGCTCTGCTGTACATGACCAACGACTACGGATCGGGTCTTGCAGACTCGTTCGCAGCCGCATGGGCAGACGCAGGCAACACCCTGTGCGCATCGATAGGCTACGAGGACACCACCACTGACTTCACCTCGCAGGTGCAGTCCGTGATAGACAACAGCTGTGGCAGCGTTATGCTAATCTCATACGCTGCTGATGGTGCAGCCATCGTCGAGGAGCTCGCAGCTCAGAGCTTCTCCGGACAGATCTTCGGAGGCGACGGAATCGCTGAGGAGGGCCTGTGCGCATCTATGGCAGACCCATCCATGTGCGAAGGAATCGTGGCTACCAAGCCCGCTGCTCCGGAACCGAACGAGCGCTCGATGGCATTCGGTGCCATCTGCGCCTCGATCCCGGACTGCGCTGGTGGTATCTACACCGCCGAGGCGTTCGATGCCATGATCATCATGGGATACTCTGTGTTCGCGCAGTTGTCCAGCCCCGGAGCGACTCTGTCGCAGATGATCGGGGCTGTCGGTCAGGGATTCGTGGGCGCCAGTGGCGTCCACTCCTTCCTCGCTAATGGCGATGTACCGGGCAGCGGTTACTGTGTTGGCACGTTCGTAGTGGTCGGCGGTGTACCTGACTTCGAGTGCTCCCGCTCGTGGACATTGAGCGGCGGCGTAGAGTGAGTCCTAAGTGACTGAATGAAAACTGGGAACGTAAAGCACCACGGCGGGCTAACTGCCTGCCGTGGTGCCCCCCAACACTGATTACCGTCCACAGACAAGCCTCAGGCGTGCGCGCGCGCGTCTGGTGACCCCGATGTCTGAGACACCAGCACAAGGAGCACTAGAATGGTGGCGCGCGCTCTCCAGAGGGCAACGCAGGACAGCCATCGCCCTGCTGATTCTCATAGACGCAAACATCGGCCTGCTGTACGGTTCAGGCCTGCTCGATCAGTTCGATTCGATATCAGGAGGCAAGATACCCAACGACATGGTCTGGCTTCTCCAGGCCGTCGAGTCGATATCCGGCGGATTCTTCCTGGTCAAGATCCTGTTCGACGACGTCGCGGCCAGTTGGTCCAGATCGATCGGCATCGCGCTGTCCCCCCTGTTCATCCTGTTCATCGTGGGAATGACCCTGGACAACCTGTTCAAGGGCCTAGATGACGATGCGAGGATTACACTCGATCTGATTTCCATCTCCACTTCCACTCTGACTTGGTCGTCGACCTACCTCGCGATTGCGGTCGGCCTCACTCTGACCTACAAGGTCCAGCGCTACGGTAACTTCGCCCAGAGCGAGCTCTTCATGATGGGGATGTACCTCTCTATGGTGATGGTATGGAGCGATTACTTCTTCCCGCTGTACGACGCACCCAGAGACGGCACTCTGGCTTGGTCCCTGCTGCTCTGGACTGTGCTGGCAGCCTTCGTCTTGACTGGCATAGCTGGCATCATCATCGACCGGCTGGTCTACCGGGGCTTCCGCAAGAAGGAAACCAAACCCCAGGTGATGATGATAGCGTCTTTGGGTGTCGCACTCATCCTCAGGGCCATCGTCTACCTGCGCTTCGGGGCCGGCAAGAAGATGTTCGAGCCGGATGCGGACTGGAGGGTGCCCACCCTCAGGTGGGACATACCCACACAGAAGCTCCGCCTCAACCTCGGCAACAGGGATCTCGAAGAGGGCCAGACGTACACCCACGGTCCCACCATAGGGGAATGCACCGAAATTGACGGCGCCCTTCAGCCAGAGGTCAGCGACTCCACGCCCCTTTTCGATCTGTACAACGCGGCCAACGACTGCGTAACCGAGGCCACCACCGGCTACGCGTACTACAAGGGCGCCATGCCCCTGGTGATATTCTCCTCTGTCCTCCTTCTGCTAATCCTGCTGAGGAAGACCCGCCTGGGCCGCAGGATGAGGGCAGTCGCCGACAACCCCGACCTCGCGGCGAGCAGTGGCATCAACGTGGAGAGCATCCAGATGACCAGCGCCTTCCTGTCCGCTGGGATCTCGGGGATGGGGGGGGCCATCTTCGCGATGACGCTGAGGTTCGCCCCCGAGACCGCCTTCACACTTCTGCTGCCGTCATTCGCCATCATCGTCCTCGGCACTATCGGCTCGGTTCCCGGAGTCATAGTCGGCTCGCTGATCGTCGGATTCGTCAGAGCACTGTCTTCGCCGGTGCTGATTGCCATTGGCCATCCTCTGGGCCGCTCCAATTACACCGCGCTCGACGGAGTGATGCCCTACATCTTCCTCATAGCAATCCTGATGATCTTGCCGGAGGGCATCGGCGCCGCCTACGAGAAGTGGAAGGTCGACAGGTTACGCAGACGAGCCGAGGAGCAGCCATCCAAGCGATTGGGAGGACTCCTCGCCATTTCCCCGTTGGGTGCTTTGGGGGCGCATAACTTCCAGCAGAGGAAGAACGCCCGCGGCGAATCGATGATGATCGTCTCAGTCGGCGCCTACGTATTCAGCAGGATCACCCGCTTCATCGGCGGCAACTCCTTCGCCGACGGCTCGTGCTCGGATGACTGCCAAGCCAGCGAGTCCACTGCCACCAACTTCGAGATGGTGACCGGCAGGACGGAAGGCGACTTCATTCTGGAGGACTCGCCATTCTCCCTCTCAGACGTTCCAGACCCCCCCGACGGTCTGGACGCATGGTCGCACGGCCAATGGCTCGCCAACGCTCTGAACGACCTCAACAACTCGTGGTTGGACCTGATGAACACCGAGCTGGGCCTCGTGGACAACCTCGTGAGCCTCGGCGACGCCTTGTGGCCCGCCGTGCCCCTCCTAGTATGGATAATCGCAGTAATCGAGGGACTCTACCTGCTACAGGGTCGTGACGAGGACGCCCTGCGACCCGCGACCGAGTTCCTGTACAGTCTCCTAGCCCCCGTCATGCAGTCGAGAAACTCCGGCTCGGTAGCGATGACTCAGGCTCTCAGCTCGGCCAAGGCCCCCCTCGATTCGTTCCACACAGCGCTGTACGACAGTCTGGACAGGGTCCAGTCGGGCTTCGACCGCAAAGGGAAGTACATGCTCCTAGCCGTCCTGGTGATAATCCTCGCCTCAGCGTTGCCACCGATTTTCGGGAAAGCCCTCATGGTGCTCGGTCTGCTCTGGTTCACCGGCCTCGCTGTCCTCGCTGCGTTTTCGGGAGGGGATGCCCTGGGAGAACTGAGACGTCTATCCCCCTACGGCAGAGAGAGCCCTTTCGGCTCGTGGATGCTCTTCCTCTCGGTAATGGTATTCCTCCTGCTGTTCGTGGAGTGGCTTCCTGTGGCCGAGTCTGAGAATCACGACTTCATCAAGGCGCTCCAAGTCTCCAATGTGCTGACCACCCTGGCCGTCTTCGCCCTGATGGCATTCGCGCTCAATCTTCACACCGGCATCACGGGAATGGTCAACTTCGGAATCATCTTCTTCGTCGGGGTCGGGGCGATCACTGTCGGCATCCTCACCGCCCCCAAGGACCTTCACGGGTACGACTGGCCCGTTTTCTGGGCCGTCGTCGCCGGTGTGCTGCTCTCAGCAGCCCTCGGCTGGCTGCTCGCCTACCCCACAGCCAGACTGAGGATGGACTACTTTGCCATCGTGACGATATCCCTCGGCGAGATCGTCCGCGTCCTTCTGATGGGCGAGCCTCTGCTAAGGGCTGGCTCATGGGGTTCTTCGATCGGCATCTCGAGGTACAAGCTGCCGTTGCAGGACTGGTGGTTCTGCGGCGGTGGTGAGCATCTGAGCGAAGCGGGAGTGTTACTTAGTTCGGATGAGTGCCGTGATGTGGTGGGAATCGGCAGTCCGGCTGAGAAGCTCGGCCGCTCTGACATCCCAGTGCTGGATCAGAGCGGTGAGATCGTCAGCAACGAGTTCCTCTACGAAGCGACATGGTACTCGATGGAGCTCGGCCAGCCCGCGCCCTACATGATGGTACTCGCCATCATCGGCGTCGTCAGCCTGATTATGATCTGGTGGCTCTTGGAGACGCTGCTCAAGTCCCCGTGGGGGCGGATACTGCGTTCGATCAGGGAGGACGAGGAGGTCGCTCAGCACCACGGGCACGATGTGCTGACTCACAAGGCGGCCAGCCTCGCCCTAGGCGCTGCGATAGCAGCCTTCGCCGGTGCTCTGTGGGCGTGGAAGCTCACTGGCTTCCAACCCTCCTTCATGGCCCCGGCGAAGTCCACCTTCCTGGTCTGGGCAGCATTCATCGTCGGCGGGGCGGCCAACAACAAGGGCATGGTGGTGGGAGCGTTCATCATAGTACTCATGGAATTCGTGTTCAATGTGCTAGTGGCCGGCCAAGGCTCGTCAGACCTGCCTCTGCACGAGACCGCGGCGAAGATAGACCAGCTCTTCGAGTGGCTGGTAACGGGAAGCGACCTGTGGTTCTGGCCCCATGTCTCTCCGACCGAGACGTTCCTACTGCTCGCTGCATTGGGACTGTTGATCAACAAATCAGCGTTGGTCGAAATGGGAATCTCGGGAGCCGCCGTGTTCATGGCAACCTATCTGCTCATGGGCGAGCGCTCCATCGACGAGTCGTTCATCGGCGGCAGCATCCTCGCCAACATGGCCTACGTCAAGGTCTTCCTGATCGGTTGCCTCATCCTGTTCTCGCTGAAGTACAACGCCAAGGGAATACTGCCGGAGGTGCCCGTCAGACCACCGAGGCCAACGGAAGGTGATGCGGAATGAAGCTCGCGCTGAAGGTGAAGAACCTGCGAATGGAGTTCGGCGGTCTGGTCGCCGTCGAGGACGTATCATTCGAGATCGGGGAGGGCGAGTTCGTCGGACTCATCGGCCCCAACGGTTGTGGCAAGTCGACCATCTTCAACTGCATCAGTGGCCTGCTCGACCAGACCGCAGGAACCGTCGAGGTGTTAGGGCATGATGTCTCCGACAAGAGGCCGGACGAGATTCAGAAGCTCGGGCTCACCAGAACATTCCAGCATACTAGGCTATGGCGCCAGATGACAGTCATAGAGAATCTGCTGGTGCCTCCGAGAAAGCAGTTCTCTCCCAACCCGTTCCAGGCGCTGCTGATGCCGGGCAGCCGACCTGCTGAGGGGGAGCGGCTAGCCAAGGCCTACTCGGTGCTCGACCAACTCGAGGTCCCCCACATGGCTCACAACCTGACGAGCGAACTCTCCGGCGGTCAGAGCAAGCTCGTCGACATCGGCCGCTCGATGATGGGCGACCCACACCTGTTGCTGCTCGACGAGCCGGTTGCAGGGGTCGCCGGCCCGCTCGCCATGAAGATATTCAACAATCTGAGGAAGGTAGTCGATGACACCGGCATCTCCGTGCTCATCATCGAGCACAACATGGACTTTATCCTGAGACAGGGTGTCGACCGTATCATCGTCGTGAAGGAGGGCGAGATACTGATGCAGGGCACGCCCGACGAGGTCAGGGGCAACAGGGAGGTCATCGAGGCCTACCTGGGTGCGGCAGGAGAGTCACAGGAGGAAGATGCATGACCAGAGTCCTGGAAGTCAAGAACCTCGAGGGGGGCTACGGCTCGGTACAGATCCTGCACGGCATAGACATGCACGTCGATGAGGGGGAGTTCGTCACCGTCATCGGTCCGAACGGCTGCGGCAAGTCGACGCTGATCAAGACCATCTTCGGAATCGCCACCTACTACGCCGGCGACATCGAGTACCGCGACAAGGACGTCTCTGGATGGAGGACCGACCAACTCGTCAATCACGGCATAGCGTACGTCCCGCAGGTGGACAACGTGTTCCCCTCGCTCTCCGTGGAGGAGAACCTGCAGATGGGCGGCAACACTCTGGACAACAGGACTCTCAACAAGAGGATCGAGCGAGCCCTCGACATGTTCCCCGACCTGCAGAACAGGGTCCACGACCTAGCAGCCTCGCTCTCGGGCGGCGAGCGCCAGATGCTCGCCATCTCGCGCGCACTCATCTCCAATCCCAGTTTCCTACTGCTCGACGAGCCCACCGCCGCCCTCTCACCGCTCTACCAGCAGCAGATCATCGATCGCATCGACTCGCTCCGAGAGCAGGGCATCACGGTCCTCATCGTCGAGCAGAACGCCCGTCTCTCTCTGTCGCGCTCCGACCGAGGTTACATCATGGCCAGCGGCAAGATGGTCCACACCGGCGATGCCAGCCACATACTGACCGACCCAGAGATCGCCGAGTACTTCCTCGGCGGCACGAGCCAGTGAGGTCATTCGATATCGCAGAATGACAGCCTCAGGAACTGGCTTCCCGTGGCTTCCCTCTCAAACGGAACCCCACCGACATCGCTCAGGTCCCTGAGATGAATCTCAGCGGTCATCGCCACGGTAGCCCTGATGAGGTGGCCGCCGTGGACTACGTGACCGTCGTCGGACAGAACGACGTGGATGTGAGTGAACGGACCGTCCGGTCCGGGAGCCAAGTTGCCCTCTGTTGAAAGCAACTCCATTGCATCCTCGTGTACCACGGTCTGGTATGCGCCATCGGCATCCAAGTAGCCGATTTCCGCATCCCTCACGCGACCGATGCCGCTGGTGATGACAGCAGCTGCCATCCTCAGTGGTTGCGACAGGCCGCGCAACGACTCGTGCATCTCTTCGCCGGGGTCAAGCCTGACGAAGACGTCCTTGCCTTGGCGGGAGAAGTCCATGCACACCCATCGAGCCCCGACGCTTGAATGCCACGCAACGTCGATTTCCTATGGGCTCGGCGTGGTTAAGGGAGACTCTGCAGTGGAAGCGTCCAGTGCCTCATTCGCAAGCCTGTCCGAGTTGATTCTCTCCAATGGAACAGTAGGGGTAGGAATTTCCTTCCGCACTGTTCATAGGCCCCCACAACGGAGTCACAAAGCCCGGCGGTGAGAGATACATGACTATGGCTGCTCACGACTCTTCGGCAAGGTGGCGCACCTTCCTAACCGAGGCCAAGGACGACGACATCGTCATGCTGCTCTCGAAACAGTCACCTCCGTACGTAGAGGTCCCCTTCCACGAGTTGCAAGGATTCGACCCCGAATTTGCCGACGATGTCCTCGAGCATCCTCGACAGATACTCGATCGTGGCACCCAGACTCTCATTGAGATCTGTCGAGAGAGAGGCGAGCAGATTGACGCAGTACTACGTGTGGGGGAACTGCCTCGGGACAGCCGAAGATCCCTGCGGGACATCGGCACCGCCGATATCGAGCGTCTGCGCAGCGTCGAAGCCATCGTCACGAAGATGTCCGACCTCAAGCCCCGTCTGCACATGGCTGTATTCACCTGCGAGGCATGTGGCAACACCATAGAGATTAATCAGAAGAACGAGAGAGAACTCATCGAGCCACTAAGATGCCCCCCAGATTCTGGATGCGGAGGGAGTAAGAACTCCAAGGAAAACCCAACCAGATTTAATCTCGTGGTCAACATCTCGAGGATGGTAAACAATCAGTGGATAGAGATCCAAGAGCTTCCTGAGAACGTTCCCAGCGGGGCTCAGCCCACACGGGGCTCCGTCTTAGTGGAGGGGAATCAGGTCAATCGGCACCTCCCAGGTGAGAGGATTGTCGCAAACCTCATGCCCGTGGTCCGCAGCGAGGTCCGCCGCAACAAGAAGACGCCGATGTTCGACATCATCTATCATCTGATCAGTTCAGAGCATGAAAACACACCCTTCAACGAAATCAATATCAGCGAGGAGGAGAGGGATGAGATCATCGAGATCTCCCAGCGGGAGGACCTAATGAGGCTCATGCAGCAATCAATCGCGCCGTCCATCTTCGCCACCGGAGTCATGCACTATGTGAAACGCTCTCTGGCTCTGCAGCTCTTCGGTGGCGTCAGGAGAGTCAATCCAGACAGGACGCGCCTCCGTGGTGACATTCACATTCTGCTGATGGGAGACCCCGGTGTAGCCAAGTCGCAATTGTTGGATTACATGTCAAAACTCTCCCCTCGGGGTAAATTGGCTTCCGGAGGAGGAGTGTCAGGAGCCGGACTGACCGCGGCTGCGGTAAGGGATGCCTTCGGTGACGGCAGATTCGCTCTTGAGGCGGGCATCCTGCCGCTCTCTGATCGCGGACTGGCCGCCATCGATGAGTTCGACAAGATCAGCGATGATGACCGTCGTACAATGCATCCGGCGATGGAGCAGCAGCAGATACACGTGGCCAAGGGGGGGATAACGGCTACCCTGCCCGCGAGATGCGCTATTCTGGCGGCCGCCAACCCGAAGGATGGCCGCTTCTCCAAACGCGGACCGAACCAGAGCGTCATGCGCTCCTACAACGAGACCGGCCTCCCTCCTCCCCTCGCCTCCCGCTTCGATATCATCTGGATGATCAGGGACGAGATTCGAGTCGAGGACGACGAGAGGATTGCCAGGCACATGCTCAAGACTCGCACTGAGGGAGTCAGCGAGTCAAAGATCGAGGAGTCCTTGGAGCTGAACCCGATGGAAGGTCAGAAGGACCAGATATTCGCAACGGGCGTGGACGACATCGAACACCTCACTCTTGAGTTTCTGCGCAAGTTCATCGCATATGCGAAGCGCAACATCCATCCTGACCTCAATAAAGACGCCAGAGCCAAGCTCCTAGAATACTACACCGATGAGAGACAGTCCTTCGGCCGTGAGGATCAGATGGGTGAGTCAGAAGTCATCCCAATCACCCCTCGTGCCCTCGAGGCTCTGATACGACTGACTGAGGCACACGCCCGGATGCATCTGAGAGAGGTTGCCACGGCTGATGACGCCGATGTCGCCCTCGCCGTCTTCAGGCATTGGAGGGAGGAATCCGGAATCGAGGACGAGTCGGAGTTGTACTCCGGTGTCTCGGCAAGGGTCCGCAATGCGAACGCCGTCGTGAGACAGCTCGTCAGAGACATATGCGTCGAGCGGGACGGGAAGGCCAATCTCGATGAAATCTACAGCAGGGCCGCATCCACAAACATACCTGAAACCACTGTCGACGAGGTGCTTTCGAGGATGCGGATGAGCGGCGAACTGTTCAGTCCCACCAATGATGTGTATTCATTCGCCCGTTGAGTCTATTGAACAGTACTGCCTCTGCGCCCTTGAGGACGATGGAGCCGTTGGGTGAAGTAACTGACTCAGGAAACCTAGATCCAGTCGGTCTGGGCTTCATGTGCGGGCTTGAGATTCACCAGCAGCTGGCAACTGGGAAGTTGCATTCTAGAATGCCCAGCGAACTCTTCGATTACAGTATCGACGAGATCCCAGACGACTGGGCGCGTTCGAATCGACGGCTCAGGGCATCCGAGGGAGAGGCTGGGAAGATTGACGTAGCCGCCCGCTTCGAACAGAGGCGAAACCGATCCTTCGTCTATGTCCAGCCTCCCAATGCCGGACTGATAGAGTTGGACGAAGCACCCCCTCTCGAACACGACGACGATGCGGTCGATGTCGTTCTAACTATGGCTGCGATGATGGAGGCCAAACCAGTCCCCGCGCTTCAAGCGATGCGCAAGACAGTAGTCGACGGCTCCAACACCAGTGGGTTCCAACGGACGACCCTGATCGCTACAGATGGCAGCGTCACCACCCCTACAGGCGACGTCGGGGTCGATGTGATATGCTTGGAGGAGGACTCAGCTAGAAAGCTAGACACCCAGTCCTCCCTCTCCGGCGATACAGTCGTCTATACTCTCGACAGGCTGGGAATGCCACTGGTGGAGGTCGCTACCGCCCCAGAAGTCCAGACCCCAGAACACGCCAAGGAGACAGCACTAGCACTAGGGACTCTGCTGAGGGACACACGCCGAGTCAGAAGAGGACTCGGCTCGATTCGCCAAGACCTCAACGTGAGCATCGCCTGTGGGGACAGAGTCGAGATCAAGGGATGCCAGGATCTCGATTGGATACCGCGGATAATCAGTCTTGAGATGGCCCGGCAGTTGCACATGTACCGCTTGGCCAACGAACTCCGTGATGAGGCCAACCTGCCACCGCTGCCTCCCAACAGGGATGATGACGAGATACCGGTGGAGAATAGAGTAGCAGCGGCCGCAGCATCACGCCTACCTATGGATATCCACGATCTCTCGGACCTGTTCGCTGACTGCGAATCAGAGATGGTGCAGCACTCTCTGGGGGATGGCTCGGTAATGCAGGCAGTGGCTCTAGCGGGATTCTCGGGAAAGCTGGGCACCAAGGAGACCGACTCCGACGACTCCCAACTACCAAGGCTCGGCAGGGAGCTGGCCAGTGCTGCCAAACTTGCCGGAGTCGCGGGAATCTTCCATTCAGACGAATTGCCCGCCTATGGAATCACCGATGCCGAGGTGGGCGCAGTGCGCGACTCCTTGTCTCTCAACGACTCAGACGCCTTCGCGCTTTGCGTCGCTCCGGCATGGCAGTCCGAACTCGCATTGGAGTCAGTCATCCAGCGAGCGAGGCGCGCCTATCACAGGATCCCTCGGGAGGTCCGCAACGTCGTCATCCGGAAGGGTCAGCCCGAGGACGGCACGACGACGGCTATGAGGCCCCTTCCCGGAGGGGCGAGGATGTACCCTGAGACCGACGTCCCAGTTCTGGATATAACCCTCGAGCACTGGGACAGCATCCGGAATAACCTGCCTCTCACCACCGAACAGAGGAGAGAGAGGCTGCAGAGCCTTGACTTATCTCAGAACCAGATGGAAGCGATCCTCGGCTCGGAGATGGACGACGCCCTGATTACCGGAGTTGAGGGGGGACCTTGCGGATGCCCCCCCGTTCCGGCGAAGGCGTTGGCCTCCGCAATACTGGACAACACCCGCGCTGAGATAGCGGAAGGCACCGGACGTGACGAATCAGAGATCCCTTGGCCGGTTCTCACACTAGCCGTGCACGCGCGCGAGGAGGACATCATCACCCGTGAGGGGCTGGTCCCCTTGGCTCGCAAGCTCTGGCTCGAGGGCCCGTCTTTCACCGACACCGTGTTCGAGAAGCGTCTGGAGTGGTTCGCGCAGCAGGCCGAGGAGGCCGGGTTCACTCCCGCCGATACAAGAGCCGTAGAGGAGGCTGTCGACGAAGCAATCGCAGAAAGCACGGACATGATCAAGGAGCGTGGAATGGGTGCGATGGGCCCGTTGATGGGTGTGGTTATGCAAAAGCTCGGTGGCTCGGCGGACGGCAAGACGGTCAGCGAAGCCCTGCGCAGGAAACTATCCGAGTTGGATGACTAGTATTGTTCAATAACCGGTTCCGCACACTCGTAACTCCGTGTCTGAACTAATCGGTCTGGTAGCCTTGTTCGTGCTTCTCACTATGATAGTAGCCAACTCAGTTCAGGATGAGAACAGGCTCAAGGCTCTGTCAGTAGCGTGGGTCGTCTTCCTAGTATTGTCATTCTCGACAATCACCACAGAGTGGGCGAGGATGACCGCTGAACTAGTCGACGAGGAGGACGACCCTCACTACGGCCTGCCCGACATCTGGGAGAGGGAGCAGGTAGTCTGCTTCCACTTCCCTGAGGGATACGCGCCCACCGGCTTCGATGACGGGCGCCATCACATCGATAACGACGGCACGGAGTTCATGACCGACGACGACTGGAACGAGACCGGGGCCTGCGTCGGGGGGTTCTCCGGCTACAACAACGGGTGGAACCTGCTCAACGCGGCGGTCAATGCCTCTGGGAACAGCCTCGAGCTCAATACCACAGTGTTCTCCTTCGGCCTGATGGTGAACTCGATCGGCGGCGTTGACCCCAGTTTGATGACCGGAGATTTCGGAGGTGCGTACTGGTCGCTCTACCACAACGGGGGTCTGTCGATGGTAGGAATCACGGATCTGGAATTAGATTCTGACAGCGTCATCACATGGCGTGTGGACACTTGGTGAAACCGATTCAAGGACAACCATCAAGTGCAAGGTGAATCGCACTGAGTAGGGGGCGCATATGTTCGATGCACACGCGGTGGCACTTGGACCTCACGGCATGCTCGCCATCAACCTCGCAATGCTCTCGATTATCGGCTGGGCACTGTGGAGGGCGGAGCAGAGACTCTCCTCCGGAAGCGATTGGATCATCCTCACCATGCTGGGCGCATTCGCCATCGCCGGGCGCGTCCTACTGGACCCGATACCCAACGTCCAGCCCGTCACGGTCATCGTGCTGTTGGCCGGGATTCATTTTGGTGCTCCCCGATCAATTGCCTTAGCCACTGCCGTCGCTCTGGGCTCAAATCTAATTCTAGGCCACGGTCTGTGGTCCTTCTACCAGGCAATCGGATGGTCTGCGGTTGGAGTAGCCGGAGCCCTGCTCTCCGAACGACTCTATGTCAACGGACGACTCTCCCTGCCTGCACTTGCAGCCGTGGCAGCAGCATCCGCCTTTGCCTTCGACTGGGTCGTATCCCTCAGCGCACTCCATTCCCTGAGCACAGATGTGTTCCTAGTGTACCTGATGGCGGGCATCCCGTACGATATGCTGCACGCCGTCAGCAATGTTGCCTTCGTCGCTTGGCTCGCGAATCCGGTCAGCGACATCATGACCAGGCACCTTGCGGCTCCGGCCTCAATGGCGGTGAACGACGTTGCCACGAACCGAGTCTGAACTCACGATGGTGCTGGTCACACGCGGTGACCTCGACCTCTCGAGGGGCAAGCTCGCCGCGCAGTGCGGCCACGCTGTGGCCGAATGCGTCCTCAAGGCCAAGCGCGAGGAGCCTCGGATGCTCAAGCGTTACATGAAGGAGGGAGCCAGAAAAGTCGTATGCGCGGCCCCGAACCTCGAAGCCCTCAGGAGGCTGTTCGGAGATGCAAGGGTGTGTGGCTTGGTCTGTTACATGGTGACTGATGCGGGCCATACCGAGATCCCCGCTGGCACGGTCACTGTTCTAGGGATAGGTCCGGGGCCACGCTCGGAAATCGACCCACTGACGAGCAGTCTTCCGCTAGTCAAGTGAGAAACGAGAGAAAACCCACCGTGAGCGAACGCTCTAGACGGTGGGTAATGCGGCTGGACTGGGAGGCGTTTGCCCCCCAGTCCGCCTTACGTAATTCTGCCTGTATCTAGTTTCCTAGGATCACATTTCTGAGATCTTGACAGAAGCAAGTGCGCCGATGCCGACCATTACGCCGTCCATCACCCAGTTGCTTGCCATAGCAGC
>JAKUUO010000032.1 GCA_022448665.1 Candidatus Thalassarchaeum betae
GGACAGGGGACGCAGTCGCTTGGGATAACTGGGAGGCTTGGGCCCCATCTGAAGTGGCAGCTATGTAATCAGTCACAGCCAACGCATCTGTCCACGGGGCCCCCTTCGCCTGGTGGGCAGCGTGGGTGACGGCAGACGAAGATGGCATCACTCTCCACTTCGCGGCACGCACGATGGAGGGCGCATGATGCGCATCGCCATCATCGGAGTTGGCTCGATAGGAGGCATCTTACTGGGGGCCCTGTCCGACACCGATGCCGAGATGGTGGCGGTGGCTAGGGGCACCACCGCCACTGAACTCTCGGATATGGGTCTCGTGATGCACATGCCAGAGGGCTCAATCGAAGTCGTCCCTCCGGATGCATTCTCCACCTTCGACAGCGCCGCAGGACCGGTGCCCGATGAAATCCATGGGTCCTGCGACGCCGCGATACTCTGCGGCAAGGCCGACTCGACCCCCATGCTCGTCCAACTCGCAGAAGATGTCCTCACGCCTCAGGGGGTCGCCATCAGCGTGCAGAACGGACTCGGTCACGCCGAGGTGCTAGCACACCGGCTGGGCCGCTCGAGAGTGCTCTGCGGCTCGATTACACACGGTGCCTGGAGGGACGGCGAGGGATCCGTCCACTGGGTCGGACGTGGAGCCATACGTCTCGGCTGGATTGAGGGGGGCGCCCCTTCAGGTGCCGCTGCGGGGCTGCTCTCCGCACTCGCAGCCGCAGGTCTCGAGCCGGAATGGAGCGAGGACATGCAGCGCATCGTCTGGACCAAGCTCTTGGTCAACGTCGCAATCAACCCGGTCTGCTCGATTGCCGGTGTGCGCAACGGCGCGCTGCTGGAGGTGCCCGAACTCTGGGAGCAGGCGCTGGGCGCTATGCAGGAGGCGGCGACGGTCGCAGAGGCCAGTGGGGTGGACCTCGGCGACTTGGTCCTCGATGACTATCTCAGACAGGTCGCCGGAGCCACCGCGGAGAACCGGTGTTCGATGCTGCAGGACGTCATGGCAGGACGCTTGACCGAGATTGATGCACTGTGCGGAGCGGTGGTATCACAAGGTGAGTCAGTCGGAGTCCCGACACCTCGCAATGCGATGCTTCACGCGCTTGTCAAGGGCATCCAAATATCCCCTCACTTCGATTGACCTCATCCGGCGATTTTTCGCCCCTTCTGGAATCGTTGTGCTGCGCCTATGGAAGCCTCAACATTCATAGGCGAACAGAAAGGGAGAGCGTGAACGACGTCGGCGATGTTTCGTACGGCGTAGGGGGGATGGGATGCATCTATTGCGTATTGAACTAGAGAACTTCAAGTCATTCGCAGGAGAAGTCACAATCTCCCTCGAAGAGGGATTCACGGCCATAACCGGGCCAAACGGATCGGGCAAGTCCAACTCCCTAGATGCCATGCAATTCGTCCTCGGCCCCAAGTCCACCAAGTCCCTCAGAGCCGCAAATGTGACCCAGTTGATATTCAACGGCGGCAAGCGAGGCAGGCCAGCCAAGCACATGTCTGCCACGCTCGTTTTCTCCAACACCCCGGAGTTTGATGGCCGTAGGAGACTGAGGGTCGACACCGACGAGGTCAGTTTCACCCGCTCGGTCAGGCTCGGCAGGAAGGGCGCCCCGATTTCTGCCTACAGGATCAATGACGATCCCTCCTCGGCAACCGATATGAGGCGCATCCTCGCTGAGGCCGGTCTGCGCGCCGATGGATACAACATAGTCCAGCAGGGAGACGTGACGACCCTGGCCACGATGACTCCTCACAAGAGGCGTGCCGTTCTGGAGGACGTCGCTGGAGTGACTACCTACGATGACGAGATTCGCCGAGCCACCACTCAGCGCAAACACGTCGAGAACAACATCGAGACCATCGATTTGTTCGAGAAAGAGCAGAAGGGACGTCTCAAGGACCTCGCCAAGGAACGCGAGCAGGCCCTGAAGTTCAAGGAGCTGAAGGACGAGTTGGACATCTCCAAGGTAGTCCTGCACCAGTCTAGGCACAGGAATCGGCTCGATGAGGTGCGGCTTCTGGGCGAGGAGCGCTCGCGCTACCTCGGCGACATAGACAATATTGGCGGGAAAATCACCGAAGGCAACAAGGGACTGCTGGGGTTCGAGGAAGAGATCGTCAAGGTCGATTCCGACATCAACGAGATTATGAGCGGTGATGCCCGTAATTTACTGGAACAGATCCGCCAGTATGATATCGATATCGAGACAGGTGGCGACAGGATAGGCGACCAGCGGCGAATCATCGAGCATTCTGAGGAAGAGATAGAGGAGTTCGAGGGCGAACTCGAACGGGCTGAAAAGGCCCGCGTAGACGCCGAAGGCTCCCTCAAGGATGCCAGCGAAGCTCTTGTGTCTGCCAACCAGTCACTCAAGCAGGCGGCCAAAGATGAGGAGGACGCCCGTGATGCCATCCAGTCAGGCGACAAGCACGGACGCGATTTGAAGCGCATCCTCGGCAAGGCCACAGAAGCGGTCGACAAAGCACATTCCACTCATGCTCAAGCCAGACTTCAGGCTGACCGGGCGGAGCAGACTGCTCAGATCGCTTCAAGCAATCTAGCCGATATCGAAGGCGAGTTTGAGGAGGCTACATTCATCCGCGACGACCTCGAGCTCGTCGGCGAGGACCTGCAGAGCGACGAGCCCCAGGCAGATCGTGGTTCCTTGGCAGGCGAGCTTCGCAGGCTGCAGAAGCAGGAGAGGGAGCTGGCCGAGGATCGGGATCGCTCCGAGATCAAGGTCAGAGATGCAGAGAGGGAACTG
Organism: Candidatus Thalassarchaeum betae; assembly: GCA_022448665.1. Classification (GTDB taxonomy): domain Archaea; phylum Thermoplasmatota; class Poseidoniia; order Poseidoniales; family Thalassarchaeaceae; genus Thalassarchaeum. The sequence continues at coordinate 2,778 of JAKUUO010000032.1, forward strand.
AACAAGGCCCGTGCCCGTCAAGAGGAGCGGGCAAACACTCCCGGATCAGCAGTCACCCTAGCAGCACTCACCAGACTTCGCCAGAGCGGCGAGATTCACGGCATCATAGGCTCCTTGGGGGAGCTCACCGCTCCCAAGGACCCGGCGCACGAGGAGGCTCTATCAAACGCACTTGGAGGCGGCTTGAGGAGCATCGTGGTCACCGACGACGATGTCGCTGCCAAATGCATCTCGTGGTTGAGGAAGAACGGTGGAGGTAGGGCTACCTTCCTGCCCTTGAGCAAGCTCAGCGTCGGTCGCCCCCAAGGTCGTTCTCTGATAGTCGCCAACAACCCAGGCGTCATCGGTTTCGCACACGATCTGCTCGACTACGACTCGGAGATTGACTCCGCGGTCAGATACGCAGGCCGCAACACCCTCATCGTCCAATCTATGGACATCGCCCGACGCAACATGGGAGGTGTCCGATTAGTCACCCTCGATGGCTCAGTCATCGAGAGCTCTGGCGCCATGACCGGCGGCTCGGCCTCTAGGGCTAACCGCAATGCCTTCGGGGGCGGCTCGATCCCCTCCAGTCTCGACAGGCTAGAGGCAGCCGTCGAAGAAGCCAACTTAGTCTACTCCACAGTCGAGGCCGCACTGAGGGAGGTGCGGACGAACCAGCAGAACCTGCGTGACAGGATCCACGGCCTCGACGACAGCGACCACTCTCTACGACTGCGTAACTGGAAGGCGGATCTCGAGCGAGCGCAGAAGGGCGTTCAAGAGATTCGCAAGAAGGTCGTCGATGCGACCAAGGAGTTCGAAGGATGCGACTCCGCGCAAGCCGAACTGAGGACTGATGCAGACAAGGCCAGGGAGGCCCATGAACAGGCTGTATCCAAGAGGTCAGCAGCCGCGCAGGACCTGCAGGATCACGCACCAGACCACTTGTCTCAGAAGCTGCGCGACGCCGAGCGCACCATGACTGAGGCCGGGCGAACGAGACTCGCCTCTGAGGCAGCGATCTCCAGCGGCAACGAGCGCACAGCGATACTAGCAGGCCGAGTCAAGGAGATCCAGCGACAGATCGACAAGAAACAGGGACTTGTCTCAGAGGCCGAAGCAGCCATCACAAAACTAGAGGAAGACATGAACGAGGCCGAGACCAAACTGGTCGACCTCAAGGAGCAGGCCTCCCAGTTCAACGAGGAGCAGAACGCACTCCAGGACCGCCGAGAAGAGATCATAGATGAGCGCGCCAGTCTGCGCGCCTCGGTAGAGGTACTCTCCCAGAACAGGGAGACCCTGACAGCTCGCATAGAGGAGCTGAACGTACAAATCCAGCAGAAGCGCGAAGCGGTGGATGAGATCGAGGTCGAGTTAGAGGCCGTTGAGGTCTCCATCCCATCGCCGGATGTGCAACTGCCGACTGTGGCCGAGGCGGAGAAGAGCGTGCAGGGGCTCGAGCGCCGCCTCGGTCATCTCGGCGATGTCAACATGCTCGCCATCGAGCACTACGACACCGCCGTCGAGCGAATCGCCGGCCTCGTCGAGGACGGAAATCTGCTCCGTGACCGACGCAGCCAACTGGTATCCATAGCGGAGCAGTTGGAGGACGAGCGCCGAACTCGCCTGATGACAGTCTTCGAGCACGTGAGCAACAACTTCGGCAGGGTCTACGAGATCCTGCAGCCTACGGGGAGCGGCAGCCTCCGGATGGAGAACCCGAAGAAACCCTTCGAGGGAGGCTTGGAGATGGACTGCGTCCCTCCCGGCAAGAGCAAGCACACCAAGAGGAGCATGCTTTCGGGCGGCGAGAAGTCGATGGCCGCACTCGCCCTCATCTTCGCCATACAGGACTACGAACCGAGTCCGTTCTACTATCTCGACGAGGTCGACCAGAACCTCGACCCGTTCAACGCAGGGCGAATCGCGGCCCTGTGCAGGATGCGCAGCCAGCGAGCTCAGTTCATGATGGTCACTCTGCGTAAGGTCAGCCTGACTCTCGCCGACCACCACATTGGAATCACCCACGCCGGCGACGGACGCAGCCGCCTGATCAGCGAATTCGACAGGGCTGCCGCCATTGAGATGGGTGAAGAGTTCGAGGCGGAGCGAAAGTCTCAGGCCGAGGCCAAAGCCGAGCGCGAAGCAATGCCGGAGTTGCCCGATCCAGAGGGCATGCCTCGAACCCCCGAGCCCCTCGGCACGCCCAAGAGCCTCGGCGGTCTGGCCGAGCGAGCCGGAGTGGAAGCCCTCGAGGGCGATGCGGAAGAGGGGATTGAAGCCGGCGATGGCACCCTGGGGTCACTCCGTGACCGAACCGATGACTGGACCGAGGACATGGAAGAGCGCGAGACAATCGAGCAGACCCCAGAGGAGCCTGCTGTTACCGAGTCCGAGGCCGAAGCCGAGCAGAAGGAGGCTGAGTGATGACCGTGTTCGACGGGCAGGCGATGCGCGACGACATAGTGGTGCGGTTGCTTGGCGGCGAGGCCGACCTTGAGACGAGTCGCTATCTGGACAGACTGGTCGAGCTCGCTACTTTGGAGGAGGCCGAGCACCAGTTCCTAATCGACCCCTTCGACCGCTCGGTCGCACTTGTCTTCCAACTCTTCCAATCGAGCGACCTCGACCCCTGGGACGTCGACCTTTCGAGCTTCCTCGAGATGTTCAATGAGAGAATCAAGGAGTCCGAGAACATCGACCTACCGACCTGCGGCAGGCTCGTCAGGATGGCGTGGTGCATTCTGCGCGGACAGGCATCCACACTGATGGAGCGACAGGAGCGGGCCTTCGACTACGAAGAGGAGGAGATATGGGACTTCGATGGCGGATGGGAGGCTGATTTCGACGATGCTGACTACAACTTCTCAGTGGGGGTCCTCACCGGGGCCGCTGACGAGGTGCTGCCTCAGATGTTCGAGGGCAGGATCCACCGTGACGAGAGCCGACCAGTAACTCTGGGCGAACTTCTCATGGGGCTTCAAGCCGCAGGCAGGCTGGCAGAAGAGCAGCGCCTGCGCGAGCAGATTGCCAAGGAGCGCCGCGAGGCCCACACCCGTGCTAGGGAGAGATTCAGCGGCAGTCTACACGTCGAGGATCTTGAGGAGGACCTCCGTAGGACATGGGAGGCTCTGAGGACTCGTTCCGAGGGCAGTGGAAAGCCCGTGGAACTGAGAACGCTCGTTGATGAGATGATAAAAAAATCGATTGACTCCGGACTCAATCACGATGAGGCGGAGGCGGAGGCGCAAGTCACCGCCCTGGTCTCGGCATTGTTCCTGACGCACCGCGGCTATGCTAATCTCACTCAGGAGAAGGGCCGCAATGGCAGGATTCTCCTGAAGGACCTCTGGAAGGACGATGACGACTTCACCGCTCTGACAGAGAGACTCAACCCCGAGACGTTGAACATGGAGGGTTTCGCCGATGTCTGATGCACACCTACCGACCGTTCTCGAAGCCATACTGTTTGGTGCCGGGCGCTCGATGTCGGTGGAGGAGCTGGCTGAGCTGCTGGAGAAGCCACAGACCGAAGTCCAATCCGCACTGCAGGACCTACAAGCGACTATTCGCAGGCGACGCGACTCCGCGCTCCAGCTGAGCGACGTCGCTGGACGCTGGATCTTCGAAGTCCGCCCCTCTCTCTCACCTCACCTGCCGAAGTCGTTCCGGGCCGACATCCCTCAGCGCCTGCTCCCCGCAGCCGCCCTCATAGCATACCACCAGCCTATGGCGCAGTCCCAATTGGTCGACATGCTCGGTCAGAGGGCGTACGACCACGTCCGCGACTTGGCCCGAACGGGCCTCATTGACCGCCGGCGAGACGGGCTGACTCGCAGACTGACCACCACACGCCGCTTCGCCGAATACTTCGGCTGTCCCGAAGTCGAGTATCGCAAGGTCCGCACCTGGTTCAGGGAGGAGGCTGCCAAGATGGGTCTGACCAGCGCTCAGTTGGCCGCTTCGCTGGCACCGGATGAGCAGTTGACGATCAGCGAGTTCGAGGGGGAAGTAGCGGAGAGCGAAACCCTCGAAGCCGAGGAGTAATCACTCCGACCTGAGTTTCGCAAGCTCCTCTTCTACCGCCTTCTGCGTTATTCTGCCATCATGAGCCCGCATCCTTGCTGCGACGATGTCGACCTCTTCTCCCTCGGCTCCCGCCGTGACTGCCATGTTGCGCACGTGGAGCTTCATGTGGCCAGCCTGGATGCCCACGGTGGCGAGAGCGCGCAGGGCACCGAGGTTCTGAGCCAGACCGGCAGCGGCCATGACCTTCGCAAGGCCATTTGCCGATGAGATACCCAGCAGGGCAACATTGGCCTGTGCTGCCGGATGCACGCGAACGGCTCCGCCCACGAGTCCCACTGCCATCGGTAGCTCAATCGAGCCAACCAGATTGCCTTCGGAGTCCTTCTCCCAGTGAGTCAGTGAGCCGTAGGTCCTTTCGTGGGCGGCAAAACTGTGGGCACCGGATTCAATAGCCCTCCAATCCTGCCCGCAGGCGATGGCTATGGGGGAAATCGCGTTCATTATTCCCTTGTTATGGGTAGTGGCGCGGAACGGGTCGGCTTTGGCGAAGTGATAGGCTTGCAGCACACCGTCGATGACATCTGAGCCTTGTCCGACATCACCGCTGTTCACCATTTCGGCCGGGGTGAAGACTGCGCTCACGCGCGCAAGTCTGTGAACAGCGAGGTTGCTGATTATGCGCAATATGACCGTCCCTCCTGTTATCTCCTCTACCTTCGGGGCTATCGTCTCGGCCATCGTATTGACAGCATTTGCACCCATTGCATCCCTGCAGTCGACGAGGATGTGGACGATTACCATGGGCCCTGACTCTGTTTCTATGATTCTAGCACGAATATCTCTGCAACCACCGCCGAATTTCACCAGAATCGGGTCAACTTCGTTACAAGAATCGACTAATTCCGCCTTAGCGGCCATAATTGAGCCTCTCGCAGCCTCGGGATCCTCGCATCCGACGATCTGGATCTGCCCAATCATCACTGGCTCGTCGTTGTTTGAAGTGAATCCGCCTTTGGCATGGCAGCGCTTTGCCATGTTGCTGGCCGCTGCCACGACGCTCGGCTCCTCTAGGACGAAAGGAATCAGGTAGTGCTCTCCATCTATGACGAAGTTCGTCGCAATCCCGATGGGCAGAGAATAGGTCCCGACGACATTCTCAATCATCCTGTCCGCCGCGTCCTCAGACAGCTCTCCGGAGGATGACCATGCTTCCACCTGCTCCGGGGTCAGGCCGGCGATCTCCGCCAGCTTCTCTCTACGTTCGGAAACCGAGAGCTTGTAGAATCCCTCGAGGCGACTGCTGTCTACTGGCATCTGTATCGGTTGAAGCCCGGCGAGCGTGGCTTCTAACATTTTGTGATTTCATGCCTGAACCACTAATGGTGGGCCTGAGAAACTCGCAAAATGCCCTAGGAAAAAGCGTTAATTTGTCCATTAACGCATCGTTAACGCATCAATAAAGCGTTAGAAACGCGTTAACGCACCTGTTCTGCAATCGATGTACTGGAGGGATTAGCATCTTGTACGACCACTCGGAGAATCCCTAAAACGCGTTAAATCGCCCTCTGTGAAGCGTGAGGATGCGTGAATATTAATAATGAGAAAAACCACTGCTCGAGCAATGGATGGAGCAGAGATTTCACTGCTTGACCTACCCCCCCTGAGGGGAAACCCGTTCGAGCTCCGACCAATCGAGTCGTTGCGCGCTCAGGACATAGTCGGACGCGACTCCACGCTCACCAGATTGCGCGAGCACGCTATCTCCGAATCCCCTCGGTTGATTTTTCTGGTCGGTGAGAGGGGAAGCGGCCGGACATCTCTGATTAACGCCCTGTCTTCCCAGGTGAACAAGAAGTTCGTCGGTCAGTACTGGCCGGAGGACGATCCGGTAAACTCGGTAATGCACGAGATTGCCATTCATTTCCTTGGATACGAAGTCCCTCCTTCGATGGGACAGCTATGCGAGCGGCTTATCGATACTCTTGAGCAAGGCACAGGCACTCTCCCTCTGATTGCCCTAGACTACCCCTCCAATGTCCAAATCAACGATTTCCTGACGCGAATGGCACCGCTGTTGCAGCGACTCAGGGCGCTGGTGGTAGTCACCCTCACACCCGCTCAGCTGACTTCTCTTGACGAGGAGACTCTCGATATATTCGACCCTCCTGTGTACCTCGAGGGCCTTTCTGCCCCTCAGATACAGAAAATGAGCGATAATCTGGTACGCAGGAAGGCAAGAGAGAGATGGAACATCAAATCTGAGCTTCTCAGGGCAATCCACAGTAATACCGGAGGAAATCCACGAGAAGTAGTCCGCTTGCTCCGCGATCTCGTCGACGAGAGGCGTGACACAGGCTCCAAAGGCACACTCCAGCGACTGATGGGATGGCAGAAGCCTCCGGTCGCAGATGAGGATGAGCCCCCAACTGCCCCGCTAGAGGTAGAGGAAATCCCAGAGCCTGAAACGGAGCCATCCACTGAAGAAGATGATTGGGACACCGAACCGGACGACATGTGGGAAGACGAGGCCGAGCCCGAGGAAGGTCTTGAAGAGTCTTGGGAGGAGGAACTCCCCGACCCGGAAGACATGTGGGACGAGGAGTCTGAGGACGAGGAAACCATTGTCACACAGGGCGACCAGGAGACTCTGGACTCATTTGTCTCCATGCAGGAGGGAACTGAGCCCCCCGAGCAGCCCCAAGTACGCGGATTAAGCGGGCTTCTCAACAGGTCAGTCAGAGTCAGCGATTCGATGCCAGAGGGTCCTGACGATACCCCGATCACCTATGCTGAGAAGAGACCCCAACTGACTCCTATCCCCCTCAAGGCACCCCCGAAGCCAGAACCACTGCCTGCTTTTGTCACCGAAGCCAAGCCTGACATCTCGATAAGTTCGCCTGAGGAGATGCCTGTGATGACTGCCGAAGGTGCTCTTTGGACGATGGACCCCAGCCTAGGCTCGTCTCTGCCCGACTTGGATGCAGAGCAGGAGAAACCCCTCGCACCAGTGTTCGATATCGAGCATATCCCGCCCCCGCCTCCAGCCGAGTTGGAATCTGTTTTCGTCGAGCCCGAGCCCACACCGGTGCCGCCCAAGATACCGATTACCAGAGGGCCCAAGTGGGACGATGACGAGCCGCTGGACCGCACTCGCGCAGCCAGCCTGTCGGATGCTGAGCGATTGATCCTGTCTGCGGCGGGAAAGCGCGAGATTTCGCCATCCGACTCCGAGTTACAGGCGCGTCTAGAAGTGGGCCGCCCCCGACTGTCTCAGATTTACAACGGCTTGCGCAAGGCGGGGCTTCTTTCGGTGCGCAAGCAGGGTAGAACGAGGCTGTTCAAGCTCAGCCACGAGGCATCCTTGGAATTCAAACCGGCGTAGGTGCTCCGATGTCCGACGACGCCATAGTGACTAGGGAGAAGGTCGAGGAGTACCTCGCTCTGACCACTGAGGCCAGAGCCAAAGCCACACCATGCGCGCAGGGTAGTGAGGACGAAGCGCGCCTAGAAACCATGATGAGGATGTGTGATGACTATGCTGCTGATGCCCGTCATTTCATGGAGTCAGGCGACCTCCTCCGCGCCTTCGGGGCCATCAACTACTCTCATGCATGGCTTGACGCCGCGGTTCGAATCGGTCTTCTGGACGGCCACGGCGACGACCGGCTGTTCACTCTGCCCTAGGGGCCGAACAGTCGCAGGGAACGTCCCGAAGTGACTTCGATGTACGAGCCTCCGGAACCTATCAGCCTCTCTTTCAACTGACGATCGACAGTCAGCACCGGCCACCCGTTAGCAGTTGACATCTGAACGAGCATTTCGTCCGGGTGACTCATCCCTTCGATGTCCGGAACCCTCTCGGAGCGATTCACGAGGAGTTCTAGCAGAAGCCCCTTCTTCCGCTGCGACAGCAGTTCGAGCTCATTCTGCACGCTATCTAGGACAAGGAGATCGGCCTTGCCGACGACGTTCTTCATCGCTTCGTCCAGGTTCAATCCAGCGTCCATCATCGCGACCCATCCGCATGCGTCTACTAGGACGGCGACCATCTAATCACCCTGTTATCGAGCCGTGTCCGATGAGTCTCCAGCGGGAGCCGACTCGTCGTGAGAGGGTGATTCTGCTGCCGGACTTGGCACAGATTGGCAGACGCAGTTGCAGAGTCGCCTTACTGCCCTTGATTGATGATACTGTGCCTACGCTAGTTGCAGTGGCCGAGTTAACCATCAGCATCTCGTTGGGCTGTAGGGGCCTGACCTTCTCCGGCTCGTTCTGGCCTCCTGAGACCATGTTATCCAGAAGCTCTAGCTCCAAGTCTAAATCCTTCCATACAGGGGGTAACTCTCCTTCACGAGCCATCACTTGCCCAGAGAGTTCGTCGGCTTTGGTCGAGACCGGGTCCATCGGAGTGGCGATGCCGCAAAGCCCCCCTGCGTGGACCGATTCAAGGTCGATCCCACCTCCCTTGACGCTTTCGATAGTGGTACGAATTGGTTCCCAATTGCCGTCTCCTTGCACCCTGCGCCCTGGCGCGATTAGGATTGGGTCGCCGATGCTGAACGAACCCTCGACTATGCTTCCCCCGATGATGCCACCCCGTAGTTCGGCGGGCCTCGAACCCGGACGGTTGGTGTCGAACGAGCGAGCTACGTACATCAACCCAGTCTCGTCAGAGGGGCGGTCAGGTGTCGGGATTACATCCTCGACTGCTTGGATCAGGATGTCGAGGTTGACATCGTGGTGGGCTGAGACTGGGATGATCGGGGCGCCCTCGGCTATCGTCCCACTGAGGAACTCCTTGATTTCGCCATAAGACTCCACAGCTCTCTCACGAGTCACGATGTCGATCTTGTTCTGCACCACTACGATGTTCTCGATACCGGCAATCTGCAACGCGGCCAGATGTTCGCGAGTCTGAGGCTGAGGACACTTCTCGGTAGCCGCGATGAGCAGCATGGCACCGTCCATTATCGAGGCCCCAGAGATCATCACCGCCATCAAAGTCTCGTGACCTGGGGCGTCGACGAAGGATACCACGCGAAGCAGTTCGCCGTCTGAGTCATCTCTGTCTTCTGGGTGCTTGCCCTTGGCGTAGAATCTGCCGTCAACGGTCTTGTAGAACGCCGTGTCCGCATACCCCAGTTTGATGCTGATGCCCCGCTTCCTCTCCTCGGAGTGAGTGTCTGTCCAGACTCCGGAAAGAGCCTGAGTAAGGGTGGTCTTGCCGTGGTCGACGTGACCGACCATGCCTATGTTGACTTCGGGTTGACGGGGGAGACTCTGTACCAGTTCTCATCCCCCCTGCCGATTCACTCCTCTTCTCCAGAGGGCTCCTCGACAGGTACTGCCTCATCGACGAGGCCGAAGATGGCGTCGAGGGAGCGATTGCCCACCTCGGTGATTTTCAGGTTGATCTGTCGGGTGTCCTGACTGACCACGTTGCCACGAAGATTGCGTCGCCTGCGAATCCCATCGTACTTGTACCGGTAGATCTTGCCTCTCTTGTTGACGTAGCGCTTCCCTTTGTATCCAGTTCCAGCGGTAATGAGCACCGACTTGATGCCGCCACCAGCGAGTTCGGGGCGCATGGGGCGCCCTGTGAGGTCAGACCCACCGGTGATCTGCAACTTGTAGCCGGAGAGCGACTTGTCGCCCTCGCCGACGAACATGCCGTCGACGGTGTCTCCGATTCTCTTGCCGAGGAAGTGGTTGTAGTTCGAGCCGGTGATGTCGATGCCGAAGGCCCGTCCGCCAGAGGATGGCGCGGTGTCATTGATTACTGCCTTGAAGGCCTGCTCTGCTGCCACTTCCGTCACCTCGGACGGCCTCCCGACATGAGGTCCCTATAAGAGCGGTTCGGAAGCGCCGTAGGCGCTTGGCGAATCACCGAAATTCAATCTCTAGGCGACTCTCTAGGGCCCCCGGTGGAGCGTTGGTCATCGTGATGTGCTGAGTCCTCCCTCTGCCCACGGTCGCGTTCGCGGTCCTCGACTCAATCAACCCCTTTGACTCGAGTTCTTTGAGATGTTTCCAGAAGGTGGTGTAGCTGCGGGG
>JAKUUO010000033.1 GCA_022448665.1 Candidatus Thalassarchaeum betae
CGAAGAGCTGGCAGACCCAGGCGCGTTGCGCGAGCCGTAATCGGTTGATATCTCGTAGGACATGAGGTCCTCGCTCTCGTCGATCAGGATGACGATAGTGATGTCGTGCCCGGTGTCGTTGGTGTACTCGAGGGTCATGGTGTGGACCCCGGTCTCATCCTCGAAGGTGATTACGGGCTCCGTATCGGCAGGCATCTCGCTGGACAGGTCGCTAACATCGCACGTCGGCAGATCGAGCATTTCGTTCATCTCCCCGGGATCAGACACACTCACCAGCGAGGAGATGACATCCATGACATCGGGGTCCGCATCTCTGGTCTGGTACGAGCCCATTCCGGCATTCTCACCGGCCATCATCCCGCCCATGGTGTAGTGGACATTGACGAGCTCGCCAACCTGGACCTGAGTGTACTCGTAGGTCATGAAAGGCACCATCGACATGCCCATCTTCACGTAGACCGAATCGGTATCTAAATCGGCCATCACCATCTCTTCGATGACTGTGTCCGTCTGCATGTTCATGTCGGTATTCCACTCGCTCATCGTGATTGACATTGAGTAACCTGCTTGGGGAATGATATCGAGCATCTCGTCTATCTCCATCTGCTCGGTCATGGCAGTCATGAAGGCCTCCATAGAGACTAGGTAGATACAGTCGCCCAACAGCTCCGCAGTGGCGTTCTCCGCGTAGTTCTCAGCGTTCTCGTCCATGCAACCTAGGATATCGTCGACGATTTCCTCGATTTCAGGGCTGGAGGTGCATCCGGCCAAGGGGGTAGCGATCAACAGCAGGCTAGCAAGTAGAGCATACGCTCGGGTCATTGGTGGGACGCTTTTGGGGGCGCTTATCAACAATGGGGCGGCGTAATTCATTGCCAATTCCCGGTTACATCGCTCCACATCAGCAAAGCGAGGGCATCAAGCCCGGTCTGCATCCCCGCCTCGAGGCCGTTGCGCCCGCCGGCCAGAGTGTACAGGACATCGACCCTGTCCGTAGGCGCGTGCTTGGGAGACTGCTCGCAGGTGTCGTCCTCCTCCTGCAGGAACTCGTGCATGCCTCGGAACCAAGTGGCCGGCCAGCCCCGCGAGATGAAGTTGTAGTGATCGGAGTTCCCCTTGGTGTCATCGAGCACCATGACCCACTCGGTCGGGTACTCGAGATGTTCGTACAGCACAACCCCCAGCCTGTCCTGCAGCGCTACTGCCTGCTCCCTCATCTCATCGGTCACGTTCACCCCCCGGTCCTCGTAGTACGACCAGTCGTCGACGGGCGAGGTGAACAGGTAGAGGTGGAAGTAATCCTCGTCGCAGCCGCTGAGCTGGCTGACCAACTGCGTCTCGACCGGCCAGTTCAGGCCGTACATGTCGAGATTGATGTATGTCGCAATCTCGACGCCCTCGGGCAGTGTGGTGACGAAGGTCTCGCTGCCGTAGCCAGCGCTCTCGGGGGAGCTGCTGCCCTGCCACTCCTCGTAGTCCCAGACCGCGAACTTCCAGGTGTGCTTGGGTCTGACGTCGATCCCTGGCAGAGCCTCGGACAGGTTGGACTGCCACTCCATCATCAGGCGCGCGAGCTCGAGCACGGAGGCGGTTCCTGTCGCGTCGTCGTAGGCCCCCTCAGAGGTGCATCCTGGGTACTCTATCCCTATGACGATCTGCTGGCTGTAGCAGATGGCGTCGTAGTGGCCCCCGACGACGATCCACGAGTCCGGGTCCTCTCCTTCCATGGTGGCGATGTAGTTGCGGCAGTCTTCGCACAACTCGGTGGTGAAGTTCTGCACCTCGACCTCGTAGCCCAGGTCCTCGAACCTCAATTGCACGAAGTCGCCGGCATTGGCGTGGGCGACGGTGTCGATCTTGCGATACCCAAAGTCGGCGAGGGCCTCGATGTCATCGACTACAGCAGCAGCAGTCGGCATCGAAGGAGGAGGGCTGTTCTCGAACTCCTCCTGCAGCTCCCCAATCTCCTCGACTGTGTCTTTCACTGCTATGAAGAGTAGTGCTCCGGCCAGCCCGGCTAGGATGATGCATGCACCGACGATTATCGATGTGATCTTGTGCGCCGGCATGCCGTCGGCTGGCTGGGTGTCCTGCTCCTCCACGGCCGACGGAAGGAGCGCTTTCGGGAAAGTGTTCTGCCACTGGCGGGAGAAGATGGTGCAGAGGACAGGATTCGAACCTGCGAAGCACTAAGCACAGCGACCTGAACGCTGCCCCTTTGACCACTCGGGAACCTCTGCTCATCCCTCAGGCGTGCGCTGCTCGTCTTCAATGCAGCGTATCGCAAAACGCTAGCCTGACGGCGTGGGGCGAAGATGGTGCAGGGGACAGGATTTGAACCTGCGAAGCACTACGCACTGGGACCTAAACCCAGCCCCTTTGACCACTCGGGTACCCCTGCTCTGACCCGTGGGGGTGATTTTCCGTCAATAAGGCAACGCCCAAGTTATCCACTCCCCCATAGGGTCATAACGGGCAGGTTGGGCCCGAAGTCCGGCGAATATGGCACGAATAGGCGTACTCGGCTTGGGCAACTGGGGCACTGCTCTCGCGCATGTGTGGTGCGAAGACGGTCACAACGTCCTCGGATGGACCATCGAGCGCGAGGTATACGAATCGATGATGACTGAGAGTGTCAACAAGAAGTACCTGCCGGGCTACGAGATTCCTCGGCTCCAAGTCACAATGGAAATGTCAGACGTCACCGAGGAATGCGAGATCCTAGTGCTCGCCCTGCCAAGTGGAGTCATACTCTCCGTAGTCGACGACCTGATTCCCCATCTGCGCCCCTCTCACGTCGTACTCGACCTCGCTAAGGGGCTCGCACCCTCTGAAGAGGGCGGCTCGGGGATGATCTCCGATGCCATCGAGAGGCGTCTTGAGGCAGCAGGCAAATCCAACCCGGTCATCGTGATGACCGGGCCCACCATCGCGGCTGAGGTTGCTCGCGGTGTCTTGACGACCGCTCTGGTGGCGTGCGACGACCGGAGTGTGGCCGATCGCGTGGCAGAACGCCTCTCAACCAGTAACCTGGTCCTCAAGGCCGCCGATGATCCGATGGGAGCGGAGCTCTGGGGCGCCTACAAGAACACGGTCGCGCTCGCGTGCGGGCTGGTCGACGGGTTGCATGGCAGCATCGGGGGTGACAATCTCAAGGCTGCGCTGGTCCTAGCTGGATTCAGCGAGGGCATCAGGCTGCTCGACGCTATGGGGGCAGAACCCGGAACTGCCTTCGGGCCTGCGGGCATAGGGGACCTGTACGTGACGGCCACGAGTCCGCGAAGCAGGAACCGCACGCTCGGCGAGAAGCTGGGCTCCGGACTCTCCTTGGAGGACTCACTGGGCGAGATGCACATGGTCGCTGAGGGCGTGCGCGCGTCCCGGATGTTCATCAATAGGGCTCCGAGGCTCGGAGTCGAGATCCCATTCCTCACGGCTTTGGGCGGACTGCTGGACGGTGAACTGGAAGTCGATGATGCCGTGCGCCGCATGGTAGACTCGTACCAAGGCTGATTTTCAGCAAGGATTGATTGGGTCGTTGCATCCTCGAGGGTCGAAGCCGATGTCGTTCGAGGACCTGACGGAGTTCGAGTTGCGGCTGCTCAAATGGATTTCGGCTTCTGATTTCGTCGAGGTGCCATGGTCTACCAAGCGCGCTGCAGATGCATTCGTGGTCTCTGAGAAGGAAGTCTACGAAGCGCTGGCGGCGCTGACCTCCAAGGTTCGTGATAATATCCAAATCTCGTACGATGACGGTGCCATCCGGATAGTGGCTGACGACACGATGGCCTAAGCCGTAGGTGAACTGGCCCCAGAAGATGCTTCAGAGGCCTTCATGGCGGCGTAGCCAATCAAAACCAGATACACGAAGAACAGGGCGGTTCTCGCGACCTCGGTCGTCGTGGTCTCCTCAAGACCGAGGAACCCGGCCTCCACTAATTCATGGAAGCCCGTAGACATGAGATATGCTCCAAACAGCAGCAACGATGCGTTGGTGATTCTGAACACCCACCGGATGTCGACTCTCATCATACCGGAGAAGAGCCCCCACCCCAAGACGGCTGCAGCGGCTATTCCGACAAAGACGCCGAGTGAGCCGGAGGCGACATCGCCGAGTGCCATCGTGAAGAGCACGGTCTCGGCGCCCTCGCGCCAGACGCAAAGGGCTGTCACAGCGGCTATGCCAAGGGTGTCGTAGCGTCCGTAGCTGTGGTTGGCCCAAGACTCCAACTCAGACTTGCCTTGATGCCTGACCAGATGCATCAGGACTCCGGCCAGGATGACCGCTGCGAACACCATAGTGACTCCCTCGAACAATTCGAGGTCGACGCTCAGTGCATCGAAGACTGCGAACACCACCGCAACGGTGGCGATGCTGAGAGCGATGCCAGCAGCCACGCCCCACCAGACCAACTTCACGCTCTCGTGGCGATCGGTCTTGGACAAGTAGGATATGAGCAACCCGACGACGAGGACGGCTTCCATGCACTCCCTCAGACCGATGGAGGCGCCGGCGAGAAAAGAGGCACTGAGAAGGGCGTCCCACGCAGCCATAGGGCTGCGAAATAACTGATGCTTATGAGTTTTAGGGCTCCCTAAATCACTTCCAACTCCGGCGATAACATCATGATGCGCGCATAAGATAGACGTTCGATGACCAAGGCTGCTCTTGTATCGGCTCTCACCCTGCTGGTGGTGCTCTCAACGGTGGCGGCGTCGTGTATGCCACTCGTCTCCAAGCCCGTGCATCTGGACGAGGAGCCCCTGCGCATGGAGCAACTAGGAGGCGGAGGCTCGCTCGAGGACCAGTGTGGCTCAATCACCTTTGAGAACCTGTTCGAGTACACTCGTGCGACCTTCCAAATCGATGTGGCTGACGACTGGGGGTCGGCTGACGTCCGCGCCATCGCCTGGGTCAACGAGACACTGGCTGACGACCTGCGAGTGGCGATGGATGAATTCATGGCCGAACTCGACCCCAACAACGGCGATGACGGCTGGATCTCGACCGACGAGCGGGAGGTCTTCCGGGCACTGGCCAGCGAGTGCATAGAATACACGCTGACTCGAATCGGAATCCGAGACGGCCCGCCTCACCGGGGCGGGGTCGGAGTAGACTGGAAGAACACAACCTGGGAGGAAGACGGAGTCGTCATCGAGGAGTTCAACATCATTCCGTTGAGGCACTCGCAGATCCGCGACTGCACCTCGGCCTTCGGCAACGACTGCGAGGAGGTTCCTATTATTCCGGATGAAGACCGCGACTGCGACACCGACATCCCAGCCTCCCAAGGCGTGGATGAATGCCGCATCAAACTCTGGCTGAACGCAACGATGGTCATCTCAGGCTTCACCGACAGTAGCAACTTCACACTGGCTCTCAATGCCTCCAACATGTCAGGGGCGACACTCGACTTCACATTCCCTGTGACTCAGGGCCTGCGGCTCGACCTCTGGGATGAGTGCGAGGGCAGAGTGGTCGGACTCGACGAGGACACCTCAGGCGGTCAAGCACCGCTCCGTGGCAGTTGCATCGGCGACGGTTCCTCGGCTTACGAGATTACCGAGAATGCTGACGGCAGCCTGACCTACAGCCTCAGCCCAAACTCCCCCAGAACCGATTGGCCGATTGGTGAAGACCTGTTCGCGGACTTCACCACCGCCCCGATCCCTGTCGACAACCCCCCACAATGGACTGATGCTGCTCCTCCAGAGGGCGCGTGGTTCCCTTCGCCCAGCGGCGGGCAGCACGTCTGGGCGACATGGGGCGATGTATCTTCGTGGTTCACCGACGAGGGCAGCGTCTCTCAGTTGGATGTTCGCTGCACTGGCGCGGCCTCGCTCCAACTCAGCGAGGGAGCGGACCGCTCTTTGTGGGCCGAGATTCCTCGTGGCAGCGCCGCTGAGGTGAGTTGCGAGGCTGTCGACTCAGCGGACCAGAGCACCGGCAACCGAACCTGGCACCTTGGAGTTCCATTCTCGCTCTCCACACCTCAGCAGACCCTCACCGACCCACATCCGATCACCCTGAGCCAGACTTCGGACTGGCCGGACCTCACAGTCGAAATCGCCCTGATGCAAGAAGGGTCGGCCTCTGCATCCACGTCAGTCACTTTCACCGAGGAAATCACGGTGGATGTTTCAGCCTCATCCATGGTACCGGGTCCGGTTCAGGTCTGGGTCAGCGTCCAAGGAACCGATGTCTACTCCATGGAGCACGTGTATGACCTCAGCATCTCCAAGGAGAGTTCTCCCCCTTCGCTCAGCATCACCTCGACCGAGTGGGATGGTTCGCAGTGGTCGATGCAGGGGCAGTACAGCGACCCTGACGGCGAAACCGTCAGCTTCACAATGGCGATAGACGGCTCCGATACAGGCTCGGTTAGCTCGAGCGGTAACACTTGGTCGACCCCTAGCATCAACTTCCGGCTGTGGGATGAGGGGGAGCACGTGGTCACCATTGAGGGCTGTGACGCTTCGAACAAGTGCTCCAGTGTTTCGCAGACTGTGGACAACTCTCACCTCTTCGATGAGCCAGAACCGGAGCCTATTCCGCCACCAATTGATGATGGAGATGGTGGCTTGCTACCTGCTACTGGCCTACCTGCACTCATCGTTGCTGTAGTCGGTGCCCTCATGTATGGTAGGCGGCGCGGCTGAGCCATGAGTTTCAGCGGAACCGTGTCGAAGGCTTCGCATGAAGAGGGTCTTCTCATCGCCTTCGAGGGGCGCGCGCCCAGGCTTGGCGCCACAATCAGAGTCGTAGGGGGGAAGACACTGGGGCGAGTGGAGACCGTGATTGGCTCGGTTGACAATCCACTGATTCACCTCCATCCCCTCCCGGATTCTGTCGATGCCAGAAGTGCCATCGGATCACCCGTTGAGATTGCCCCTAGCGGGAGGGTCAACCGAGGTCGTCAGGATAGGCGATCGGGCGAGAGTAAATTCAGAAGGGGGCGCGATAGCCGTCCCGGCAGTAGACGAGGTAACGATCAAAGGGGCCGGGATCGCAAGTTCGGAGAGGACTGGCGCTCGAGTATGAAGCCGGGCGACTGGCGCTGCCCGAAATGCAAAAACCACAATTACGCAAACAAGAAGGTCTGCAATCGAACTGGTTGTGAAGAGCCGAAACCGAGAGGCGGTGGCGGAAGAGACAGGGATTCTCGTGGCCATCGATCTAGTAACTCGGGTGGTTTCAGAGACTCAAATATGAAGCCGGGGGACTGGAATTGCCCGAAGTGCAACAACCACAATTACGCGAGACGGGATGTTTGCAACCGCTGCGACACGAGAAAACCTGTGCCTGGGAGAGGATCCAAGACGACACCTCGGAGAGCGCGCAGACCCGACACTCGTATGAATTGGAAAGGGAAGGGGCCTTCCAAAGGTAGGAGGAACACACCTGCCAGAGGCGGAAGAGGTCGCTGATTCGGAATTTCAGGTACCCCAGCCTTCATGCATTATCAGCGCCAGCGGGTGCTATGGCCAAAAGCGCCGAGTTGACTTGGCTCGATGCGCTGGAGGCTGAGGAGTCTGGCGATAGGGAGGCCGCCCTCGGAGCTGCCAAGAAGACTGTGAGAATCGACCCTACCCACTCAGATGGGTGGATGGGCGTGGCCCGCTGGACCCTTCCCCCTGAGACTAGAGGTCGGCAGGATATGCCGGACCTGCAGCAGTCTGCCAAAGCGATGGCAGCCCTGCGCAAGGTCGTGGAGATCGACCCCGAGAATTTCGATGCATGGAGGCTCGGGGGGGTGCTTCTGGTCGACCATCTAGGAATGTTAGAAGATGGCATCAGATGGTGGGAGGCGCGACGTGCTGTCGCGCCGTACGAGGTGACTCCGCTCATCGAGCAGATTGGGATATTGGTCAGACTCGGCTACTACGAGGAGTGTGCCAGCCTGATCGAGGAGCTGTTCAGCGAGAGGATGGATGCTACAGACAGCAAACAGCTGGCTAGGATGGAAGACGTCAGGCGCATGGTCTCCAGAGCTGCGAAAATGGAGCAGGACGAGATTTTCAAGCCACAGAACCCCAAGCACCCCCGTTGGGTCATCATCGAGAGGATGAAGGCCAGGAAACCCACTTCGCCCACTCGCTTCCTTTTCCTAGTCATCGCTCCGTTGGTATTCATCCTCGGCACCTTCGCCATGATGGTGGCGGGCGACACCGTGTGGGGCAGCGTGTTCGTTTTCCTCTTCATCCTAGCCTGCTTCATGGTAATCTCACGTCTCACGTCGAGCCTTCTGCACAAACTGAATCGACACGCTCTCGACCTTGACCGAGCCATAGACGCGGAAACCAGTACCGGCAAGGTATGCATCCCTGATTCGGTGAGGTCCAGCAAACTGTACATTGCTATGACAGGGCAGCGGATGCCGGCACTGAACGAGAGGCTCGAACTGATAGTCGAGTCAGGCGACAAGCTCCCCATCAGGTGGAAGCCCGAAGCCCCGTCATTCTCCACGATGGACGATAAATGGTGGGAGGATGGTTCGGAAGGTGAGCCGGAGGAGGAGCCCGGCGAGCTTGATCCGCTCGATGACTAGGTCCCAGCGCTGAAGTCACTGCCGTATGCAATCTGCTCTGGTGTGAGCTCGTCGATGGTGATTCCCGCGGTCTGAAGCTTCAGCGCCGCCAGTTCGCTGTCCTGCTCGGCGCTGATGTCGTAGACACGTTTCTCGTAGCCAGCGCCTTCCGAAGCGAGGCGGCAGAGTGCGAGGAACTGGTTCGCGAATGACATGTCCATCACCTCGCTGGGGTGTCCCTCGGCTGCTGCGAGGTTCACCAGACGTCCGCGTGCGAGCAGATAGATGGTACGGCCGTCTGGCATCCGGAAGGCCTCGTTGTTGTCCCTCACGGTGTAGATGCCTTCTGACTTCGACTCGAGGTCGGGGATGTTGATTTCGCAGTCGTAGTGGCCGGTGTTGCAGACCACTGCCCCGTCCTTCATCGAGTCGAAGTGCCGGTCTACGATGACGTCCTTCATCCCCGTGGCGGTGCAGAAGATATCGCCGATGACAGCCGCCTCGTCCATCCTCATGACCCTGAATCCATCCATGACCGCCCGCAGCGCGGGCAGCGGATCCACCTCGGTCACCACGATGTTGGCTCCCATTCCGCGGGCTCGGACCGCTAGGCCATTGCCGCAATGCCCGTAGCCCGCGATGACGAAGGTCTTGCCCGCTAGCAATACGCTAGTGGCTCTGATTATACCGTCTAGAGTGGACTGCCCGGTCCCGTGCACGTTATCGAAGTCCCACTTTGTGGCCGCGTCGTTCACCGCGATGACTGGGTACAGCAGCTCGCCTGCGTCAGCCATCGCACGCAGCCTGTGGACGCCGGTGGTGGTCTCCTCAGTGCCTCCGGTGATTCCATCGGCGAGTTCGGGGAAGTTGCTGTGGACCCTGTAGATCAGGTCCGCACCGTCATCAAGAGTGAGTGTGGGACGGAAGTCGAGGGTTCTGTCGATGCATTGGTAGAACTCCTCGGTGTCCTGTCCGTACCACGCGTGGACCCCGTATCCCTCCCGGGCCAGCCATGCCGCTACATCGTCCTGCGTGGACAGGGGGTTGCATCCGGACCACGACACCTCGGCGCCTGCTGCGACTAGCGTCTCAACTAGGACTGCGGTCTCCTTGGTCACATGCAGGCATCCAGCCACGCGTTGGCCGGCTAGGGGCTTCTCAACCTCCGCATTGGCGCGCAGCGCCGCCAGGGCCGGCATCCTGCTGCGCGCCCAAGCCACACGCTTCTCGCCGGACTCGGCCAGAGAGATGTCGGCTACGGTGTGAGGTCCGGACGTGTCCACGGGCTACGCTGCAATCACCCGGTATTCAAGGTGCGTCTAGGGAAACCGCTTGGCGGCTTACGTCAACTGCCGCCTCTGCGTTGCTGTTCGTAGTACTGTGCGTAGTACTGCTGAGCGTACTGTCTTGCAGTCTGCTCGTCGTATCCCGAGGCGACCATCTGCTGGACATAGGCTTCTACCGGATCCATCTCCTCGACGCCTCCGAACTGCTCGACGACGTCATCACCGGGGTCCTCCTTGCCACGGCCTCGCATGACCACCGTGACTACGACGACCAGTATCAGGATGAACGCCGCTAACCCTCCCATCAGGAGCATGCTCATGCCCCCCTCCTTCTCATCGGGCTCGTCGGGCACAATCGGGAGGAGGTTTATCGCGAGGGTCTGGGAGATGGTGTATCTGCTTCCATCTCCCTCTGTGATGAGCACATAGATGGTGGCTGCAACGCCCGTCTCCTGATACAGATCCGAGATATCGAGGGTCAACGTGAACGGCTGGCCATCGGCTAGGTTCTCCGTCTTGTTGTACTTGCCAATCGACTTCTGGGTTATCTTCTGGGTCGTCGTGTAGTCCAAGACGGCCTCAGTCAGAGCGACTTCGATGACGACGTCGCTGTTCTCAGCCCCCGAGAGGAGGCTTCCGCTGATGGTCACGAGGTTTTCGCTCTGAGAGTCCTCGGGCCTTGGTTTCGATAAGTCCACGACAGGCTCGTCATCACCGAAGTCCTCTCCGACGACTATGAAGTACATCCTTGCCTTCTCGCTTTGCTTGCCGGCCTTGTCGTAGACTATCAGCTCGACGCGAATCTCGTTCTCCAAGTTGCCATCGGGGCTGCTGGTCAGGTTCCTGAACACGTATGTCCAGTCATCGCCGGCTGCGAAGGGTATCTGGAACTCGTGACCCACCAAAGTCGGGTCCGCGCTGTCCCACGGATAATCGAAGAAGACCTTCCACTCGTAGAGCTCGATGCCCTTCTCGCCCTCGGGGGCATCGGGGTCGTAACTGTCCTGTGCGGTGAAGGATATGCTCAAATCGCCGGTGTCCGAAAGCCTGGCCCTGTAAACCGGCCAGTCGACTCCGGCTACGGTCTTGGTACCGTCCAGTGTGACGTATGTATCGGTGACCGTATTCTCGATCATGGACGCCGAAGCTATGGGCCTGAACTCATCGGCGAGGGTGTCATCGGTCACCATGCGGATGTAGGTGATTCGGGTGTGGCCCTCGTCATCGTGCAGATACAGGACCAGCATCCACTCTGCGCCTATTCTGCAGCCTGTGTTCGAGGTGGTGTCGCCGACGCAGAACGAGCCCAGAGTCGGTATGGACGGGCTGAGCTGCTGCGTGTGACTGTACTCCCCAGAGTCGATAATCGAGCCGTCCCAGCCTGTCACCGAGTCGTTGTTGCCAGACTCGAGTGTCCAGTCTGCGAAGACGCCTTCGACGGAGGTGACGTAGCTGAAGTCGAGGTCGGAATTGCTCTTGATATACATCGTGGCGTAGGCGCCGGTAACCGTGTCGATCGAAGGCGCCTCGCCGTTGATGGTCAAATCGAAGCTCTCGCCAGCGATTCCGAAGTCGCTCGGGTACGGGGTCAAGTGGTAGGAGAGCATGTTCGACAGCAGTGGTATCGACGAGCCGCCGAGGCCCTCCGAGACGCTCGGGTTCTCGACGTCTATGGTGGTGACGATCAGTCCGCCGGCACCGCGATTGCATATTGACAGCAGTGACTGGCTATCGTAGACCGAATCGCGGATCAGCGTGTGGAATGTACCTGTCGGGTCGCTGATGCGACCGCCGCAGACCTGCGGTATCTGGGTCGACTGGACCTGTGCGGTGTCGAGGCCGGCCAGAGCGACGTAGGAGCCACCGTGCACGCCGCTGAACGCGACAGGGTCGACATTGCTCAGAATCGGGTGATACCGGTCTATGATTGACAGGTTGCTGTAGTGA
The DNA here is from genome assembly GCA_022448665.1 of Candidatus Thalassarchaeum betae. GTDB lineage: Archaea > Thermoplasmatota > Poseidoniia > Poseidoniales > Thalassarchaeaceae > Thalassarchaeum. The sequence continues at coordinate 11,762 of JAKUUO010000033.1, forward strand.
ATCCTGTTGTCGACGGTGAAGTTGACCTGGTTCCTCATCGCGATGTCCATACCGAAAGGCAGTCGGTTCGGCTGGTACTCGTTCCTGTACGGTCCGAGGTGCATCTGAACGGTGCCTCCGCCGGTCATGTAGTCCTCGAGGGTCTCGGTGAGACTGAGTCCATCGCTCTCGCGGGTCTCAGCGAGGGCCTCGTAGTACTCGCCGTAGTAGACGTTGTAGTCAGTCTGCCACGGCAGCAGCACCTTGTCGAAGTGCTCGACCCAGTCAGGCGTCCCGTAGGTGTCCCAGTTCTCCAGTCGCAGTTGAGTGTAGGTCTTGCCCATCGCCTCGAGGTCCTTCTTGACGCTCTGCAGGCGGTTCTGGTCTGTCGGGTTGGACAGGATTGCCACGTCGATGTTGTCGTAGAACTGGATCTCGAAGTAGCGGTCGTTGCCCGAGGGCTCGCTGTCCTCGGTCAGAATCCCGGAGAAGCTGATGTTGTAGGTGTGGCCGTCGTACCACGAGTTGTACGGATTGGTCCAGTTGGCCTGGGCCCTCGCATGAGGCTCGAGGTCGAACGGCCCGTTGTCGCTGTCCTCCTCGAAGACCGTCTGGCCCGTGTCGAGGTCGACCACCTTCATCGTGATCTCGTACTCGCCCGCGATGACGCCGTTCAGCAGAGGCACGGCGAAGCTGTGAGCGGATGCGTCATCGATTGGGTAGACGCACTCGTAGGTGATGTCGGCGACGCATTCGAGCACGTCGGGCTGCAACAGCGTGATGTCCGCGCTGGCGATGCTGAAGATGATCGACGAGTGGTTGTTCGCGGTGTTGATCTCGGACTCGTTGTACCACGAGGTGAGCGGGTCCGTATTGTCGAAGATGGTAGTCACGTCGATCTTGTAGATGCCGCTCTGGAAGTCGTGCGTGGTGAGGTTGACCCGCTGGCGCTCCGCGGCGTCGAGGCCGGTGACGTCGACAGTGTAGGTGCCGTCGTCCTCGAAGGTGAACTCCTCGACGGGATGTTGTCGACACCGAATCCTGCCAGTCCGGCGTTGCCGTTGACGCCGTCATCATTGGATTGGAACCTCC
>JAKUUO010000034.1 GCA_022448665.1 Candidatus Thalassarchaeum betae
TATTGTACATATGTCGACTCAGGCAACACTCTACGGATCACGGGCCACCAACAGACATGCCTCGCGGAGGAGTGTTTGGGTCTTCAACATGGCCGCTTATCTTGACCCTCATGGGAAAGCAATCACATTCCAAGCACTGAGGCGCTGCCTCGAGAGCGTAGGTCCGCGCGGGCTGTCGGGTGAATCAGGTGGGAGTGAGGGATTAGCAAGTGCAACAACCGACAACCGACCGATGTCTATCGATGTCTATCGCGCACCAGCCCCGGGTCCCTCAGCCCCCAAGCCCCCGGGGCAACCGGCGATAGGAGGGAGGTTGGTATGAGGATAGCGGCAGTCCCCCCCCTGCGCTACCTCGGCCTCGATGCGAGGATTCTTTCAAATGGAAATGGACGGGCGAGAAGTGGGAACCCATTGAATGACCATTGACTCGCCCGTGACTCATAGGGTGCATGAGTGCAACCCTATGCAACGGACGGTGTTTCATTGGGTTCTGCTGAGGAACCCTATGACTCGGATATGACTCATTCATACCGATTGACTGAGGGGCGACTCATTCGCTACCCAATGAGTCGTATACGAGTCAGAGGGGTTTCAATGGGTTGGGGATTACTTCCACCACTCTTCGGACCGATTTTCTCCTGATTCTTCTTGCTGATTGATTGTTTCGAGGAATAACATAGCCGCATCTAACAATTTTTGTGCGTCGTTTCTAGAGTCAAATTTTGTAACCTCACACAACTCCATGAAGTCGCTTACAGTTTTGTCTTCACCGGATTTTCGATTGTACCAGTCAACAATCTCCTGAGCGTCATTTTCACTATCCCAATTGCTGACGGGAAAATCTCGAAGAGTGACGGAATCATTCCCCTCCAAATTGGTAGACTTATTCTTGTTAAGCACTTGAATTGCAAATCCTATGGCCAAAATAACCACAAATGCGTATAAGAGAAAGGATGCCACATAGGGCGGATGGAGTAATCGGTCTTGAATCATAGGGGGCCCCTCTGAGTCACCCACGAGTCAGAGGGGTACCTCCCTAACCCATTGAGTCACATACGCTTCAGAGGGTACCCTCTGATTCGGTTTGGACCCTCGTGAGCCCGGAAGCTCAGGGGTTTAGATCCACGAGGGTCAGGTCATGGGATGCACTAGGTTTAGCAAGAATAGCGCAATTGGCCAGAGAACGTGACCCACGGTGGTCTGTTGGAAGGATATCCCGAAGAACAACCACCCCTCAAGCAATGCCGACGTTACGACAAGTCCGATTATCGCTATGATGGATATCATGGCGCCACGCAATACGCGGAAGCCCAATCCTTTGATGGGTTTGTCAATGGAGTCGTCCACATGAGACCCAGAGCGTATCTCTCTTGAACGGTGCGTTTCAGAGGATGTTCTCGACTATCTCGTCCATGTCCTGCCCGCGCCCGCAGTAGGAACAGCGGATCTCGAGGGGGTCGACGTTGGCGACGCGCAGCTTGTGAGGCAGCGGTTCATGGGAGTTCTGCGTGATGCAGTTCCAGAACGAGCAGCGGGCGATGTTGACTAGCTCTTCACCTAGGTCGGCCTGCATTTTCTCGGCGACGCTGTAGTTGCGGATGATGGAGATACTGGCCGCTGGAGCGATGAGCGCGAGCCTGTCGAGCTCCTCCTGGCTGAGTTCGCGGTCCTCGATCTTCAGTACGTCCTTGCGCCCCAGTTTGGCGCTGGGCACGTTCATCACAAGTGAGATGGGATTGGAGCGCCCGATGTCCAGCCTGAGCATGCGCAGGACCTGAATTGCGCGACCAGCGGGTATGTGGTCGACTACCGTGCCGTTGCAGATCGCGGTAACACGCCTCATCTCGCTCATCACTTCACCTTCTTGGGAACCTTGACTCCGAGGCAGTCGCACAGCAGGGCCATCCTCGCGACGACTCCGTTGAACGCCTGCTGGAAGTACCTAGCGTGGTGGGTCGAGTCGACGCTCGGGTGGATCTCGTTGACTCGGGGCAGCGGGTGCATGATGATCATGCTCTCCTTGGCGCCGGCTAGGTCGGAAACCTTCAGCATGTAGACGCCGGCCACCTTGGAGTACTCGTCCTCGTCGGGGAACCGCTCCTTCTGGATGCGAGTCATGTAGATGACATCGGCATCGGCGATGGTGCCGGCGAGGTCAGCGGTCTCTGTGACTTCCGCTCCGCCCGCAGTCAGGTCGGAGACTATCTCGGAGGGCATGCGCAGCGAGTCGGGCGATACCAGAGTCAGAGTCGCGCCGAAGCGCACTAGGGCGTGCGACAGGCTGTGAGCCGTGCGCCCGTAGCGCAGATCGCCCACCAGAACGACGTTTAGCCCCTCGAGTGTGTGGTGCGCCTCTCGGATGGTGAACAGGTCGAGCAGGGTCTGGGTGGGATGGTTTCCTGCTCCGTCGCCTGCGTTCAATACTGGGAGTCCAATGGAGTCGGCGCTGTACTGGGCCGCGCCTTGGCGCGGGTGGCGAATAGCGACCACGTCAGCGTAGCCGGCGACCATCTGCATCGTGTCGTACAGTGTCTCTCCCTTGGCCACCGACGAGCCGGCGGAGCTGAAGTTCAGCACCGAGCCGCCAAGCCTCTTCATCGCGGACTCGAAGGACATGCGGGTCCTAGTGGAGTTCTCGAAGAACATGTTGGCGAGGACCTTGCCCTCGAGCAGAGGGAGGTAAATCTCGCCCTTGGCGACGGGAAGGAGACGCTCGGCGTTGTCGAGGAGATTGGTAATCTCCTTGTTCGTCAGATCGTCCATCGTGATGAGGTCGCCCATCGCTTTTCCTCAGCGAAGCCGGGAGCGTGCCGGTTATGTGTCTTACTGTGGACCCTATGGGCCCTTTGACACGATACCGTCGGCTTGATGTGGGATTATTATCCCCCGCGACTGATGATAATCAGCCGGACCCCTGTCCGAGTCTCCTTCTGCGGCGGTGGAACCGACGTCGATTCGTTCGCCTCATCCGAGCCAAATGGGGGCATGGTGACCTCTTTGGCTCTCAACAGGCACATCCACGTCACCGTCAATCGGCGTTTCGACGACAAGGTCCGCGTGTCCTACTCCTCGATGGAGACCGTCGATGACTTCGAGGACCTGAATCACGAACTCGTTCGCGAGGCCATGCGGCTCACTGGAGTGACTTCAGGCGTAGAGATCACTACCATCGCCGACATTCCCTCTCGAGGCACTGGCCTCGGTTCCTCCTCAGCAGTCACCGTAGGGCTGCTCAACGCCCTTCACAGGTTTGCTGGGCGTGAGGTCTCAGCCGAGCAATTGGCCGAAGAGGCCTGCCAGATCGAGATCGATGTGCTCGGACAGCCGATCGGCAGGCAGGACCAGTACGCCGCTGCTTTCGGCGGCGTCAACTCGATTCGGTTCGGAGCAGACGGGGTCGAGATCGAGCCGCTGAGACTCTCGGCATATACCGTGAAGCGGCTCGGCGAGGAGCTGACGCTCGTCTTCACGGGGCTGTCGCGCAGCGCCAGCGAGGTCCTGAGCGAGGCGCCGGACGACCCTGCCGACAAACTCGACCGGCTGCGCGCCATCCGTGTCCAAGCCGACGAGGCCAGGGAAACTCTGGAATCGGGCGATCTCGCGGGCCTCGGAAACCTGCTCAGCAATGCTTGGGAGGCCAAGCGGGGGATCTCTGCCGGCGTCAGCGGGGACGATATCGACGCTCTGCACACGCGCATCATGAGTATGGGCGCTACCGGTGCTAAGCTGCTCGGAGCCGGTGGTGGCGGATTCTTCCTGGTTCACGGTGAAGCCAGTCTGCGTGCGCGACTCGCCGAGTTGGGGCCTGAGCACAGGATCATCCCACTGGGAATCGACCATGTCGGCTCGACGATCATACACGAAGACTGAGGTGAGGCAATGGGTTCTCGCGCTTCAGCACTGACTCTGTCGCTCCTGATGCTGTTCGGCACGCTCGTCGCCCCGGCACTCGCAGACGGCGGTCAGCCGGAGACCGGCGAGCGCGACCACCCGCCAGAGGAAGGCAGTGCGAGCGTAATCGACCTGCTCGTCATTTACCCGATGCCAGAGCCGGGAGAAGCTCACATCGATGACCTTTCCAGCGACTACGGCGAGACAACCGTAGACGGCTATCTGGACAAGGTGTTCGAGCAAGTCAACGCGAACTATGCGAGGAGCGGAATCGGGGCCGAGTTCAATCCTCTGCCTTCGATACAGGTTAACTTCTCTCATTTGGATGAGGACTGGAAAGCGCGACTCAGCAGTGCGATGATGAACCCGCACATCAGCATCCATCAGGACTACATCGAGGAACTCAACATCATCAGAAACTCTACCTATGCAGATGTTATTGTTTACTGGAGGCAGAACGGAGACGGGGGGCCGGGTGCATCCGGAGCCTCCACAATACCCGCCGAAGAAGACGAGGCGTATATCCAGATTACTCATTGGGCGATGACCCCCCGCACCACCTCACACGAGATCGGCCACCTATTGGGAGGTGAGCATCACGTGGCCACTCAGACGATCACTAACGTCTCGGTTGATGGAGGCGAGTTTCAGGAATATGACGTCCGTACCCTGATGACCAGCAATCCTCCGTACTTAGGCTATCCAACTATCAGGCTCTGGGCTTTCTCGGATGCGAACGCGACTGTCAACGGCACCCTTCCCTGCGGCTATGGAATAGAACCAGGCAATTGCACCTTCGCCGAGGAATCTCCCATTGGCAACGCCAGCCGCAGCAATGCCGACCTCATGCGAGTACGTGCTCCAATAATGGCCGATTTCCGCACGCAGCTGAATGCGTTCGGAGAATTCGCCGCCGCCGTCTCAGATCTGCACGAACAGTGGCTGATTAACGGCTCCCAGGTCGCAATAGCATACAACGGTAGCATAGTCTTCCAAGGCGCTTATGGCATGGCTGACGAGGAGTCGGGGACCCCCATCAACGAATCATCGAGATTCAGGATAGCGAGCCTCTCTAAGGCGATAACATCGGCAGCGATATTCACACTGAACAGAAGCAACGCCATCTCACTCGAAGACAGGATGGTGGATCTGATCCCGCACTTACTGCCAGAGACAATAGAGGGCTGCGCCTACCCAACTCACTCAAACGGGTACTCGATAGGCGACATCACAGTCTACGATCTGTTACATCACAGAGGAGGTTGGAACAGAGATGTATCCGGAGACCCGACGTACTATCACTGGAACACCTGGGAGGGCACCAGCAACCCCTGCATCGACTCCGACGGACTTGTGACTGACTACGATGGCGGCAACCTGGCCCCGATTCCAATGGAGAAGGTGGTCGAGGAGTGGTTGCGAACTCCCCTCGACTTCGAGCCGGGGGGGCAGCGAGAATATTCCAATATCGGCTACCAGATACTGGGACAGATAATCGAAACAGTGAGTGGGACGAGTTACGAGAATTACACACAGCAGAACGTCCTCGCCCCGATGGGGATAACAAACATGGAAATCGGCAGGACGATACCGGAAGAGCGCGCGCAGGACGAGGTCAGGTACTACGACTACCAGGAAGACACCTCTCCATGCGCCTTCCCCTCGGGACAGGATGCAGATGGCGACCCCATATTCCCCTACGCACCCGACCCCTATTGCGGGGCCTTCGTCGTTGAGGAGAAGGACAGCGGCGGCGGATGGATCGCGACCGCCAGTGACTACGCTCTGTTCCTCGCTCACATAGATGGAACTCTCGAAACCGGCGAATTCAACGGCTCCTTCGAATACTTCATCGATTCGCCGGAGACCTCTTCGAGCAGCTATGGAAGTGGTATTTTCTTCAACTCTTACGATGTCGACGAGTGGACTCACACCGGATCATTCTCAGGAACCTCGACGTGGTTCAAGCGGGACACGACCGACTCGGGGGGGTCAGTCATCGTGGTCATGTTCTCTAACACGAAACCCTCCCCCTATTCAACATGGAACAACCATCGCAAATCCACACTGACTAGCGCGATGCTCGCAGTGGACTACAGCCAAGCCGTCCCCCTTGACTCCGAAGAGGAAGGCAATGCGAGTTTTCCTGTAACAATCGATGGTCTTTTTGATGATTGGGAGTCAATCCCGGTTGTGTATGCCGACCCTGCCGGTGATGGAACCGATGAAGATTTCAGTATGCTGAAAATTGCTAATGACAACGATTTCATGTTCTTTTCCATTGAGTTTCATGACGGGGAGCACTTGATGCAAAACTGGAACGATATCCATCTTTATTTGGATACGGATGCAGAGGTGAACACGGGTTTGCCAGTTCATGGTATTGGAGCCGAACTGGACTGGTGTTTTGGCTGCCGAAGCGGGTATTATTACATCATGGATGGGATCATTGAAATATCTCAAAATGACTTAACCTTGAGGATTGCACCCACCATTACTGGTGAAAGATTTGAAATTGCCATCAGCCGTTCAAGCGCTATTTTAACAATGGATGGGACCCAAGAACCAACAACCATCAAGATTGTCTTACAGGGAGGCGGAGAGGCTCCTGACATTCTGCCTGATGAACCGGGAGGGATTGAATATGAGTTCGACTCTACACCGGTGCCATCACCGGAAATCATTACACTTGAAAAAAATGAAATGGAGCATCTAAGAATTCTATCCTACAATGTTCGGCAAAATGGATTGTTTGACTCCGGACGTCAAGCAAGATTTGAGCGGATCATCAAAGCTTTGGAACCAGATATCATGGGATTCCAGGAGGCGTATGATGACAACGATACGAATGATGTCAACGATATAGAAGCGCTATTCGAGGATTGGTTTCCGGAAGTGAACTGGCACGTGAGCAGTGAGTGGAACGGAAATTTTGTCGTGTCCCGATATCCAATCTTACATCAGGGAAATCATTCATGGAGATCTATGGGTGTATTGCTGGATACAGAAGAGGATTTGGGGACACCATTGTTTTTCATCAATTCACATTTCAGTTGTTGCGATGCCAATGATAACCGTCAGGAACAGGTGGATGAGCTCATGGGATTCGTAAGAGATTTGAAAAATGGATTGGGTCCCTTTACCTTGGAATATGGTACTCCCATTGTACATGTGGGAGACTTCAACTTGGTCGGGTACCGACAACAATTAACGACACTTACTGACGGCGATATTGTTGATGAAGCATCCTATGGAATTGATTTTTTACCAGATTGGGATGATTCTCCTTTGACAGATCTGTTTTCCCGCCAAACTCATATTCGAATGGGATATACTTGGAGAAATGATAACAGTGAGTATAATCCAGGGAAACTGGATTATATTCTTTATACGGACTCAGTTTTAGAACCGGTTAAGCATTTTGTGCTGAACACACTGGCAATGTCTGAAGAGGATTTATCCTTTTACAATCTGAATTCAGAAGACACAAAAATAGCTTCTGATCATCTCCCGCGGGTTATGGATATCGCAGAGGATCCTGAGGAGCCCACTTGGGTGTGGTCCGACCCGCTGTCGCCGCAGGATGACGACATCATGGGCAACGCGCATCTGGATATCACAGGCACCATCGCATCCTCGTCGAACATAACCGCGACTTGGTACGCAAACGTCTCTATCCGCGACGACTACGGCACCGATCTGCTACCTGACCACGACATCGGAGTACGTGCCCAGATCGATCAGCACCTCGGTGATGGGGACGGCTGGCTGAGTATCCCCGAGATCGCTGATTTCGTCTCTTTAGTGGAGACTGCTCGCAACCTGACCGACTCAGAGGATTCTGGGTGCTGCGTCATCGACTATCTCTCTCTACGCTCAGACAAGGGGGGCGACATCACAGTCATCCCGCCGATCAACGGCTCGGTAGACAGTAACGGCAGCTGGGGCTGGATCGAAACAACGGCTTTCGATGGCACCACAGACGGGCGCTCCACTAGGATACTCGACATACCTCGTGTCGGCGGGGTCATCGAGGAGATACCCCTCCGTGTGACCCTGCCGGGAGACTGGGAGTTCCGCTACAGCGCCATGCTCGATATCATCGAAGGTAGCCCGAACGACTTCACCGTATTTCGCCAACAGGCTCCCGTCGCATCAGACATCCGAATCACTCTGGGGCAGAACCAGCCCCCCGATGCTCTCTCAATCAGGCAGACCGGTGGCTCCGTGATACCGCTCTCACTGCCCGCTCAGTATTCGGGCGAGTGCCGCGACAGCGTACTCGACGACACGCAGCTGTGGTGGACAGTGCATCGAAATGGGACGATGGTGAATCAGACTCAGCACGAGATCCTGGTATTCACGGCCTCGGAACTCGGCTTCTCGGACGGGGAAGTCGTGACCGTCAACCTCCACTGCCTCGACTCGTTCTCGGCTTCCGGCACTATGACCGAGAACATCGTCATCGATGGGGTAGATCCGACTTGGGAGGGTACCTTCGTGCTGCTGGAGGGCGAAAACTCGACCGAGCTCGAAATATCTGAAGATCACCTCGAGGTGCCCTCCGGCAGAGACATTGACTTCAGTTTCAGCGCCTCCGACGTCGGCGGCTTACCCGTATCCATCGAGGTTGCTTCGGACAAGTCAGAGGGGTGGAGTCATGCTGGGATGAATACGCTCGTGTTCACGGACCGCTTCTTCCAGGGCGGCGAGGTCAATGGCATGCACCTCAACGTCACCGAGCGGCACCAAGCGAAGGAGCCGAGCGAGTACTACCTCTCCCTGACAGTGACTGACGACGCCTCCAATCAGGTCACTGACGACTGGACAATCACCATCTCCGACGGGATGGGGCCGACCATCATCCCAGATATCATCGCCAACGGAACTTCGATTTCCCCCGAGAGCCCCTCTCGCGCAGGTGATTTGATAATTCTCTCTCTGACCGAATCCTTCGACGATCTGGACGCCATAGACGATGTGGTCTGGGAAGTCCGGGTGAACGAGGAGAAGATCGCGGAGGGCGCTGGGTGGGCCGATGTGGAGAAACTGCCACTGCCCATAACAGAGGCGGGAGTGCACCTCATCCACATCCTTGCTTGGGACACGGCAGGCAACATGGAGCAGATATCCTTCGGCCTAGCCGTATCTCCGGAGCGCGGCGTCTACCTATCCGTCCTACAGCACAACATGTTGGGCGATGCAGTCGAAGGCGAGACGGTCAACATATTCGCCACCTTGCAGAACACCGGCACCGACCTCGCGGCCGGGATGCTATGCTCTGACGATGTCTGCTCGGACGAGGTAGTGGTCAGCGCAGCTGACTCTGCAGGTCCTGGCGTGTTCAACGTCGAGCTCGTCCTCGAACTAACGAGTACGGACCCGATAGACCTCAGATTCGAGTGGACGAGCGACAGCGCGGGCATGCAAGGCGTGTTGGAGATCGAGAACGACTACGTCGTTGAGTCGTGGTGGCAGGCGCCGATGCAAGTGCTGCTCGGAGCCCTAGTGGTCCTGATGCTGCTTGCATGGGGAGCACATCGGCTCTGGGGGCCGGAATCCCAGAAGCCCTGAGCCCCGCTCAGTTATCCGCACACCTCTTGACCCCCGACTCTGGGTGGCTCGACATGATCCTGCTGCCCGACTACCCCGACAAGGTCGTGCTGGCACACCGTCTCAGGGTCGAGCGACTGGCTCTGCTCTGCACTCTGGTGCTGATTGCTGGCGGGGGATGGTGGCTGTTACCCGCGGTCAATGGAGGGGCGGAGCTGCTCCCTAGGAGTGGTCCCGTGCTAGCGCTGTTCGCCTCCGGGCTGCTGATTGCCGATCTCATAGAATACGGCCCGGTAGAGCGTTCTAGGCTCGCTGCAGCCGCCAACATCGCATGGCCCAGCGTCCTCGCATTCGCAGGCATCCACTTCGGCTCCGATGACGCGATGATCGCCTCCGCTATGCTCGGGGCCATAGCCGTCTTGCTCTGGTGGTTCTCCAACCACCTGCTCGGCTCTAACCTCTTGACGCGCAAGTGGCGGGGCCTCACCAGCATCGCCGGCCTCGCAATCGCCTTGGCGATCCTGGTCTCGATGAGCGATGAGGCGGTTCTCTGGGGCGTGGTCATCGTTGCGTGCTGCGCGACCATGATCCCCGACCTGACTGCGAAGGACGAGAATTACGAGGCCAGAGCCGAGTTCGGCGAGAGGCTGGAGGAGGCTGATGCCAGAATGCTGAAACTGCGAGCCGGGGGCTCAGGGTTGGAACAGGCCGCCTCGCTGCTCAAGACGGCCCGTGAGGAGGGTTGGAAGGACCCTGCTCGCGGGATGACGCTGATCTCGCAGGCCGAGATGGAGTCCGAGCGGGTCCTCGCTGTGGCAGGGGACCTAGACGTCATCCGCAGTGATGCGATGAGGGCGGTCGAGAGGGCCGAGGAGGTCACGATGGACGCCCTCGGCCCGAGGCGGGCGTTCGAGATGGGCGATAGGGAGACCGAGCACGGCTCCCTGCGAGAGGCCGAGTTGCTGTACCGCCGTGCTAAGACCAAAGCGGCCGTCATCGAGGAGCACTGGCAGGCCGCCGTCGACTCGGTTGCCGAAGCAGCAGCAGCCATAGGTGGCCGGAGCGGCCATCAGGCCGAGGCCGTTCGAGGCATCCTCAACACCGCCAAGGAAGCACTCGATGCCGAAGAGCCCGAAGAGGCCCTGCACATCGCAGCATCAATCCCCGGGCACCTCGAGAGCCTCGGCTCGTCCGAGGAGGGCGCCTCCAAGTCACTGGGGGACGCTGAGCACGCGGTGGCCAATGCGGAAGGCGACATCCCCATCATGACAAAAGAGAGGCTAGCCGAGGCTCGCGAGGCACTTGAATCGGGTGACTCCGCTCTTGCTAAGGGGCTCGCAGACAGTGTCCTACGTGACGTGCGCGAGACATCCGACGCCATGCAGGAGGTTCAGAGGGCTCTGCGACAGAGGAAGCAGATCGAAGACAGGTTCCCAGCAGACTCGGTGGCAGAATGGGACGCAAAGCTCGATGACGTCGCATCCAAGGCCGCCGGAGGAGAATGGGTAGCAGCAGCGGAGGCACTGAGGGAGATGACTGCCTCGCTGCGGTCCCACGAGGTCAAACTCAGCGAGGTCAGCGAGTTGATGAGGTTCGTGGACACTGAGTGGAAGACCCTGCGAAAGCGACTGGACTCCTCTGGGATCGGACCTGGGGACGCAGGCAGGATGGCCGCCGAGAAGGCTGTAGCCGAGGCAGCGAGTGCCTTGGAGCAAGGCGACATCCAGTTATGCCACAAGGCTCTCGGTGCGGCCGGTGAGGCGCTCGAGACGCTGAACCGCCGGACCTAGGTGATAGTGTGAACAACAACAGGGGCATGACGCTCTGCACGGCCGCGCTGATGCTCCTGTTCGCGTCTGCAGGCTGCTTCGGGCCGGCCGATCTGGACGGTGACGGCGCGCCAGACGAATCAGACAACTGCCCGGACATCGTGAACCCCGAACAACTCGACACCGACGGTGACGGAGTGGGTGATGCCTGCGACGGTGACGACGACGGTGACGGCGTGAATGACGGGGACGATGCCCTCCCCCTCAATCCCAACGAGAGCACCGACATGGACGGTGACGGTATCGGGGACAACTCGGATGGTGACGTCGATGGCGATGGGACCGGGAACGGCAAAGATGCTTTTCCGACCGACCCGAACGAGAGCGCCGACACTGACGGCGACGGTATCGGGGACAACGCGGACGATGACGATGACGGTGACGGCATCGCCGATGCTTCGGACCCCTTCCGCCTTACACCGCCAACGCCCTTGGAATCGCCCGGACCGTTCAAAGTGGGGACTGACGACTTCACCTTCACCGGAAGCACCGGCATCGAGATAACGGTTCAAGCCTGGTTTCCTACCGCCGATCTCGAAGGGGAGGAGGTAGTCTATGACAACATATACCCCGGAGGGGCGTGGGATGGAGCCGCCCCTGATTGCTCGCAGACTCACCCAGTGGCTATCTACAGTCACGGAACTGGGTATGGACTCAGGTGGATGTCCGCCTTCCTGACCGAGAGGCTAGCAAGTCACGGATTCCTTGTCATCGCCCCCGATCACGTGGACGACACGCTCTTCGACTCAGACAGCGCTAAGTTGCCCCAGACTCTCCTCAGGCGACCTGTCGACATCTCTGACACTTTCGACTGGATGGTGGAAAAATCCGAGGGAAATAGGGAATTCCGAGGTTGCATCGACCCCAGTGCGGGCTATGCCGTCATGGGTCACTCCGGAGGCGGATACACGGCTCTGACTACCTCTGGGGCAACCATTTCCATCGATGATCTCGAGGAAGACTGCGGGGCGGGCATCGATTTCTACTGCTCGATGCGTGACACTTGGCTGGAATCCCACCCGGGTTCGGATACCATCGACCTCAGTGACGACAGGGTTTGGGCCACAGTAGCTCTCGCTCCGTGGGACGGATTCGTCCTGGGAACCGGACTGAGGATGGTTCGAACCCCTACGCTGGTCCTGACGGGTGATGCCGATGCTACGACCAACCTGTCGATGGTCATGGCCATAGTAGCTGACTTGGATGACCCATCTGCCCTATTCGGGGTGTTGAAGAACGCCGGACACTACCACTTCTCGCCTATCGGATGCGACGCCTATGGCTGCGATGGCCAGCTTAATCTCAGCATCTCCAAGGAGTTTACGAACGAGTCGGTCACGCTCTTCCTCGCTCAGCAACTCCAATGGCCCGGGGCTAGCGAGCTCAGCATGCCCGAGACGGCCTACGTCGAATGGCGATAGGCAAGAAGTCACTCTTCCTCGAATTCGGCCAGATCGCCCACTGACTCGTACAGGCTGGGCCCGCTGCCTAGAAAATAG
>JAKUUO010000035.1 GCA_022448665.1 Candidatus Thalassarchaeum betae
GCCTCCTCTCTCGCCGCGGGCCAATCCTCGGGCTTGGGAGGGTTGCCCACGCATCTGTTCGTTATGTCCTACGACCCCGCTGAAGGGGTGATGCTGTTCTCTTGGGACATCGGGTTGTATGGTCCTATCGGCGGTTGCTGCCTCACGCTGACCCCGTGGCTCCTCTTCGTCGAGGACAGCGCCAGTTTCCCCGAAGGCACGAACGGCTTGGGGGACTACCAGCACGTGCTGCACGATGCCATCGAGCTCGAGGAACTCGAGGGCACCGTGTCAGTCCATGTGCCACCGGCATGGGACGACGACGACATGTCGGCTGTGCTGATCATTGACTGGTCAATCGAACAAGAGCAATCACCGTGTTGCTTTCATGGTCTACCGGGCCCCGGAGTCGCAGCCGCCTCTCTTTGCCTCATCGTGGCTCTCTTGCCTTCTCGCAGAGAGCGCTGATTTCTTACCCGCAGTGACTTACGCTCAGGTGGGTTGAATAACCCCGCCCCTCCATCGCGTATGCTCGGTGATGCAATGAGTTCCACAGCCTCTCATCAGGTTACCAGCGAGGAGGTCTCCTGCGGAACCATCCCGCATTGGCTCGTGCTGCACATGAAGCAACAGGCACTGGGACCGAGGGATGGAGAATCAGACGAAACCGGTAGAATTCTGGTGCTATATCCGAGCGAGGAGTCACGCAGGCAGTCCCTGTCTGAGATTGACGAGAAGGGGGCCGTCGACAGCACGTTGCACCATACCATCGAGTCGCTGAAGTCCTCTTTGGTCGCTGACCTGCGCCTGCCTAGGGTGCTGGACAAGGGGGGCGCCCTCGATCTGATACTGCACGAGGCGTGCCGCCGGGAGGCGGCCAGACTCGCCTTCCCTCTGATCAACCCACTGCCGGACATGTATTGGGGCAGGGGGAAGACAGCGGCTCTGGCCGAACTGCACTCATTCCTCTCGACGGAGTCCGCAGCGGGGAACTGGGACGGCCCTGGAATAGCGGCTTTCAGGATGATTATCAGGAGACTCGAGAAGGAACTCCGAGGAACCCATCCCGACATGGTCGCCTCCCGCATAGTCGAGGGGCTGGAAAGCGACTCCGTGCCGTTCACCCTCACTGATTTAGACGGCATCATCATGTTGGACCACGCTCCTGGGATCCCCCGTTCCAATACCGAAATCATTCTGGCCCTTTCCAGGCACTGCCCTGTTCACCAGTTGGCGCATCCGGGCAACTTCAGGCTAGGCCACCACGGCTACCTGCTGCTGGACGAGCACCCGATCAAGGAATCTGCCGAGTTGCCTAGTTGGGTTCCGTCCCACCAGCCCGACGCATCTGATCAGACAGGCGATGTCAGACGACTGCTTCTACAGAGGGAGGAGCATTCCTTTGATGCGGCGATTGGTCTGGCGCGTGATCGTCTGGAATCGGGTGCGAACAAACAGATCCTCATCATGGATCCGGCTTTGGAGGTCAACAGGCCTCGGTGGGAGCGCGCGCTGCGCGACCTCGGAATCCCGGTGACCCCTACGCCAGCACCAGTCTCCTCGCACTCACTGGGGCACTGGCTGGAATCGCTTGCCAATCTGGCACACGGTCCCGACGCATTCTCCCTCGAGGGACTGCGCTCCCTCTCGCTACAAGGCTCAATCAGCGTCTTCGACGAGCCCGAGCAGCACCCTTCTGAGGCTAGGATCCGACCGCATGCGGACCCGGACCTGCTCACCGAGCTCGCCCGCGGCGAGCACGTCCTAGGCGGCCCCGGAGCCCTCAGTAGGTGGCTCCAGACGATGTCGAGAGCCCCGCTCTCGGAACGAGACAGAATCAAGAAGGAATCAACTCAGTGGTGGCTCCTCTGCGTCGCCAACTCACTGAGCCCGCTGCTCAGAGGCGAGGACCGTGTGGCTCTCGCCGAGGAGCGTGTCAGAGTAGGCTGTCACACCGGAAAAATCCTACCGCTGAGCGAGCCGGCATCGACCGGGGATGAGTGGCTGCTAGCCACATTCGGACTTGTTGACCTCGAATCGGCGATGGAGATGTGCGATGGCGAGGGAGCTTCGCCGGCCGCAGTCGTCCAAGCGGTCGTCAGGGACCATCGGGCTCTGAGGGCGATGCAGAACAGCATCGGGCAGGAACCCCCCAGATCTGGTCCCGAATGGGTGGATGAGTTCACTTCGCTGATTCAATCATCGAGCATCCAGCAGGGTGGATCGAACGCCACCAGTGTAGTCAGAGTCCTGACTCCCTCCGATGCTTTGGGATGCACTGCGGAGTTAGTCATCCTAGCGAACCTGTCGAGCTCTTCTTGGGATCTCAGGGTCCCGAAGATGGCCTTCCTCGGCGACGAGGAGCGCCACTCCCTGAATCTGCTCAGGCCCGACGGGCCTGTGCGCGATGCCCGCCACCATCTCGAACATCTTCTCGCGGCTGCCCCCATAGTCATCCTGCTCGACCCGAGCCTCGATGACGCATCCCCTGCCGCAGCGCCGATCAGGGAGTGGGCCAGTGTCAACGACCCCAACGATGAGGCGGAGGTCCTCGACTCACATCCCAGCCTACCGGTGAGCCCACGCGACTTCCGACAATCGGATGGAAGCCTGCTCAGGAGCATGAGGCCCCCAGTTCACCTGCCGATCAACCCCAACTCAATCTCGATTTCGATTGACCTGCAGTTGCAGCGCGACCGCGAGAGGAGGCAACCCAGTCGCTCGGAGGATGACGGTTACCTGCCAGCCTCTGCCGTCCCCCACCTATTCTCGTTCGAGCGCTCGGACCTCGCTCGAAAGACTCCATCTGGTATCGAGCCGCCGCGCGCGCATGCCAGGTGGCCAGTGGTCGGGGGTCACACCAAGGCAGGCAAGAGGACCCCTACACTCGACCCTCGACCATTCACCCCCCTAGCCTCGGGCTCGACGGTCAGCGACTCGAGGCACGGCCACTCTTCTGGGGCGGAGCAGGAGGTCGCCATCTGGTCGGCCAGCAGGCTCCATGACTGGCTCAAGTGCCCTAGGATGGGATGGCTCTCGAAAGGACTCAAGGCTGAGCAGGAGGAGCTGCAGGCCGAAGACTTGGACCCCCGTACACACGGAGAGCTCCTGCATCTCGTTCACCACGACATGCTGTGCGAGATTCTCGGTATCGCCATCGGGGAAGAGCGAGAGTTCGAGGGCAACGGGTCAGTCAAGAGCGTCGCTCAGTCGGGAACAGACGAGAACGAGCTGATGCAAATGGCCCTCGAGTCACTCGATTCACGGGCACCGTGGCTCGACAGGTCCGATGCTGTTTCCACCCACAGGCTAAGGGTCCTTACCGGGATGGACCGTGAAGAATGGAACAGCTGGCTGGCCGACCCCAGACCAATCCCTCCCGCAGGAAGGGTCGGCACCATTGTGAGGGCTGAGAGCAAGCTCGGCGACGCGGCGCCCGTCTCGGTCGAGTGGAGCATGACGAGCCACGACGAGGACGGGATCGAAATCTCCCTTCCGCTTGAACTGACGGGTGGGAAGATACTGCCCCCTATCCGGGTGCGGGGCTACATAGATCGTGTGGACCTACTGCCTATCGACGAGGAGGGGAACGCATGGGTAGACAACGGAGGTGACGAGAACGTCGCGCCCATCAGAGTCCACGACTCAGATTGGAAGCCTCGCCGACTCGTCGCCATTAGGGACCTCAAGACCTCGGAGTCGAAGTCGGCGAAGGACCGCCACTCCGACGGCCTGTTGGACGAACTGCAACTAGCACTCTATGCAAGAGCCTGGGAGATCGCCCACCCCGGCGATCTGGTAGTAGCGGCTGGAATCTCCCTGTTCAGTCACAACACCGAGCACAGGCTCGAGATATCCCCACAGTACTCCGCTTCTCATTCAAAGCTGCAAGTGGGCACACGCACAGATTTCACTACAAGTCTGCACAGGTTCGCTGACGAGCCCCCCTCACCAGCCAGTGACCCCTTCAGGGCATGGCTGGCACAGCGACTGTCTGTTGCCCTGGGGGTCGCTGCCCGAGCCGCTTCTGGCAATGTGCACCCGACCCCGTCCAAGGGCGTGTGCAGGTATTGCCCAGTCAGCAACGTCTGCGAAGTCAGGATGGAGGATGATTTCTGATGCGTCTGAATACTGCACAGAGACTGGCGTTGAACCTGGATGCCCACATCGTCATCGACGCTGGGGCTGGCACAGGCAAGACCAGCACCATCATCGATCGGGTCATCGAACACTATCTCGCCGAGGACCAGCGAGCTACCAGACTCCTTCCCCAGCCGGAGCGGCCATCGAGGCTGCAGGGGGGGATGATCCTGGCTCCTGCCTCCGAGCGCATGGACCTGCGCGAGTGGGGCGGCATGCTCCCGGGGGAGGTCGTGCTACTGACCTTCACCAACCGGGCGGCCGATGAGATGAGGGACCGTCTGCGACGGAGCGTCGCCCGGCTGCGACCCGGCCCAACAGGTGATGACGGTACCCACCGGACCGACCCTCGAATCAGGCACGAGGGCTTCGGCGAGCAGCTGCTGACGCTGCTCGAGGACGCCCCGATAGGAACCATCGACTCGTTCCTCAATCAACTCGTGGCACCCTATCGCGGCATACTGGGCGACGCTCTCAGCCGCGAGAACATCTCCGAAGCAGGCAGGATACTGCTGATTGACTCCGCTCTCAACACCCTGTGGAGGCTACCAAGTTCGATATCGCACATCGGAGATGCCGTGGATGCCGGGATTCCCGCCCATATCGCCCCCGAGGTGCTCGCCGCCCGAGACAGGATAGCCCGCCACTACTCGGGCCGCAGGTCAGCCGCCGGCGTCCTGCGCAGCCTAGTCAGGCGGTCTCTGTTCATCGAGGAGGCCGCACGCAGAATCATGGACGAGGATGGCAGAATCACGCCCGAACTGCTGCACCAGCAGATCATGGCAACCATCGACCCCGACGACATCGCCGAGCACGTGCACGAGGTTCATGGGATCATCTCGGAATTCTGTGAATTGGTCAGGGAGAACACAGCGGTGCTCGCCGCAGGGGGATGGCCAGCTGAGTCCCGGATGGCGTGCTTGGACTCCTTGGAGAGGAACGGGCCGCCCGATGAGGCATGGGGGCAATTGACCTGGCTGAGCCACGTCTTGGTGTGCACAGTCAGTTCTGCCAGTCTGATGAGGCCAAAACCGTCTTTCTTCCCCTATACCCAGTTCCCGTCGGACTCCTGGGTACCGGGCATAGGCAAGTTCTCCGGGATTGCCGACAAGAACACGAAGGAACACGTCCGGGACAGCATGAGGGATCTCATATCGACACTGAAGGCGACGTGGTCGAGCGACCAAGGCAAGCTCCTGCTGCACTTCTCGCGGATCGCCCTGCTGCTGGACGACTCCACCCCCCCAGCGACCCCTCCTGACTGGGAGCCCCCCCTCACCCCACTGCCTATCCCGTTGCCAGAACGCCTTCAGAGGCCCAGAGCCGACCAGCACTACTTCACGCTCGAGGCAGAGGTGCGCAACCTGCAGGACCTGTACCTCGTCCATCTGGGGTTCCAAGGCGTGGTCCAGAAGCTCAAGGAGCGCGACGAGGTGCATGACTTCGATGACATTCAGAGACTCGCGGGAGACCTGCTCCTCGCCAACTGCCCGACGGCCTGCAGGACCTTCTACCACCCGTCCATCCAGCGTGCCTTGGACTCCCTGGCCGACAGCCCGTGGCGCGATGACCACATTGAGGCGGCGTTCACCGCGCTAGCCGCGCTGGAGTCCGATCCGAGCAGAGCCGGAGACTCCGCCGCCCATCTCGGTGCCATCCGCGCCGACCTGAAGAGCAGGTTCGATCTGCTGAGGAGAATCAGGCGGAGGTACAGGGCCTTCATCATAGACGAGGCCCAGGACAACTCCCCCTTGCAGTGGAGGCTCCTGTCAAGGTTGTGGGGGGAGCGCCTGAACGAGGAAGGCGACCCACGGACCCCCGACACCCCATGGCAACCCACGGTCTGCTATGTCGGCGACGTCAAGCAGAGCATCTACGCTTTCAGGCAGGCCGAGGTCACCGGCTTCCTCGAATTCGCAAACTACCTCAGAAAGGTCAACTCCCACGAGTTCGCCAGCGTACCCGAACTCACCCGCAAACCAGCACTCCGGAGCGACACTCACAGCCGCGACCCCAGAAACGCCCATGCGATCACCATCGCGACCGCCTCTGAGCACATGGAGAAGGGCGGCCGCGACTTGGTCGCTTGGATCCCCTTCGACGCGACCGACAGGAACCTCCCTGCTCCCGGTGGTGTTGAGGTGGAAGCCCGCAGGGAGGGACTGATTTCACTCCAAGTCAACTACCGAACCGAGGGCGGGCTGCTGAGGGCGATGAACGAGTGGTGGGACGATGTCTTCTGTCACAGGCACCGCCACTTCCCCAATGGTGATTTCTATGCGACCCCCCAGACCCTGTACGCGAGCCCCGAGAAGCAGGACAAACCCGGCTCGATCGAGTGGCTATGTCCATTGAGCACCGGCGGCGAGTCCGATCCGACAACCGACCTGACAATCCCGCTGGACCCCTTCGGCCCGGGCAGGCCCGACTCCATGGAGAGGCAGGCGCTGCTCATCGCCCTGCGCGTCCGGAGCCTGATCGAAGCCTCACCGGTGAGAGTCCGCTCGGCGGACGGGCAATGGCATCAGATCGACGCCGAAGAAACCGTCTCTCCAAGTGACATCATGATACTCCTGCCCACCAGGCCCAAGATTAGGGACACCGTCATCCGACACCTCCTCGACCTAGGGATCCCTGCTCAGGCGGACCGCGAGGGAGGCCTGCTCGACAGACCGGCGACCCATGCTCTGGAAGGACTGCTGCAGTTCATCGCCAGACCACGCTCCCGTCATCACGCCGCTTGGGTCGCTCGCTCTGTTCTGATTGGCCTCGATGACGCGCAGCTGCAGACTTTCATCGACGGCTCGGAGCGCGGGGAGGACCTGCTGGCCAGACTCTCGGAGCACACTGTCAACGAGCGGCAGCGAGCACTGGTGGAGAGGTGGTGCGAACTCTCCCGCTCCGGGCGGCTCATCGACCTGCTGGAGGAGACCATCGACAGGTCGGATATCCTCACCGCATACCCCGATCAGGTCTCACGACAGGACGTCGAGCAGATAGTCGAGGTCATCCGCGCCATGTCCATCGAGGTCGGGGGCGACCCGATGGTCCTGGCAGACAGGGTCCGCTACCTGCGCGAGCGCAGCTCGGACGCCTTAGAGGCTGTTACCGTGCCTCCCAGCGACGCTGTGAGGGTGATGACAATCCACAGCGCTAAGGGGCTGGAGGCGAAGGTGGTGATACTGGCGGACGTGTTCTCGAACAGGCAGACCAATCTGATGAACGAGGACCGCAGCCGACTGATCGTAAGCCCCGAGCTCTTCGCTGGCAACCCGAAGCCGTGGTCAACAGAAGACTCACCGAAGTCCGCTCTCTGGTCGCACGTCAGGAGACTCCACCAGGCCCGCAAGAGCGCCGAGGCCCGCAGGCTCCTCTATGTCGGTGCAACAAGGGCCGAGGAGCGGCTGATCATCGTAGGCTCGCCAAGGGGGACAGAATGGTCCGCTGGGAACGGTCTGAGCGTACCGTGGACCTACGACCAGTCGATGCCGCAACTCGGTCAGATGTGGATCGAGTCACTGCGCCAAGGCTCCTGGCGACGGGGCGAGAGCGACTCGCCGTGGCTCGATGCGGACGATGACGAGGACGAGCCGCCGATCAAGACCCACGGGCAACGCATCTTCGACCCCAGGAGGATGCTCGCCGAAGCCTCACTGGGGGAGGACCCCGCCCTATCGGGAATGCTCGTCATCCATCATCCGGACTGCTTCGATGCCCTGGACGGCGACCCAAGCGGCGTGCTGACACCGCTCCAGCGCATCGAGAGGCTCGATGATGCCGCCCGCACCCTCACCGAGGGAGGAGCGCCTGTGCTTCCAGAGGCCCGGGAGGAGGCGCCTCCTCGAATCCGAATCACCCCCAGCAAGCTCCCGGTCTTCCAGAGTTGCTCCCGTCGCCACTGGTTCGAGACCAGAGGCGGTCTGAACCCTGAACCCATAATTCCAGGAGGTGGGAGGACAGCCGATGACGGGATGCCCGAGAACGTCGACCCCGCCACCTTCGGAACCATCTTCCACAGGCTCATGGAGATAGGGATCGGAAACCCCGGACCCGGTGAAAACGGACCCAGCAGACCCCTCCTTGGATCGTGGACCTCGTCGCGCGAGGACAGGATGGCCGACCCCGATTACCACAGTGTCGTGTTCAGGGAACTCCTGCCGCCGCAGGCGGACGAGAAGCACACCACCCGACTCGTGCGGACCATGGTCGAACGAGTGCAAGCCGGCGCTGTGGGGGCCTTGGTATCGGGAACTGCTGTGGACGGCCACGTCCTCGAGGGCCTGCGCACGGAGATGCCCTTCCACATCGCACTGCCCGCTGGCCTCGGGGAGATGATTCGTCACAGATGGAGCCCGGACGGGCCCGAGCCCCTCACGCTGCTGGACGAGGCCACCGTCGAGATGAGCGGGGTAATCGACCTCGTCCTGTGCACTAGGACGCCAGAGGCCTCGACCATCCGACCGATCGACCTCAAGACCGAGGAGGCCGGGAGGATGCACGGCGGGGCCTCGGACGGGCTGCTCGCCGCGATGGGCTCCGAGGAGCCCGGCCCGGCGTGCGAGGCCGAGGAGGAGATACTGAGGAAGCACAGGATGCAACTGGCCCTGTACTACCGTGCTCTGGAGAGCATCGAGAACGCCAAGCGCGATGCGGACCTCCCGTACAGGGAGGTCCTTCCACCAGCCATCCTGGTCGGTGTCACCGGCAGAATGGTCGAGTACCCCGAGGACATCCTGGACGAGTCCTTGGGCGAGCTTGAGGAGCTGCTGGCCCGCACGGCTCGCATGGCGCTCTCCTCCGATGTGCCGCTCTCGGACTTCGCCAGGCTGTCAGGGGAGGCAGCCTCGGTCTGTGAGAGCTGTCCGTTCCACAGAGGCCCGCTGCCGATCTGCGGACCTGCCGAGAGTTGAGTGCTGTCGAAGAGTCCTTGTGCTGAAGACCGCACAACAAGCCCATGGGGCCAGACCTCGATGCGCTCGTCCAGCGCAGCGACGAACTCTGGGAGACGTCAATCCTGCCCAGTCTGTCCGATTTCATCGAGATACACGCCCTCTCCCCCCTCTTCGAGCCGAACTGGGCGGAGTTAGGAGAGCTGGACGCCACAATAGACCTGTTCTGCGCATGGCTCGATGAGCAGGAGATTGCGGGTCTGAGCCACGAAGTCCACCGCATTGAGGACAAGTCCCCGGTCCTGCTGGTCACCATCGAGGGCACCGGTCCAGGAGAGGTGATATTCTACTCGCACTTGGACAAGCAGCCATCCAAACCGGAACTCTGGTCCGAGGGACTCCACCCACTGAAGGCGGTTCGCAGGGACCCATGGCTCTACGGGAGGGGCTCCGTCGACGACGGCTACGGGGGGTACCTCTGCGTGACCTCGATCCGACTTCTTCAGGAAGCGGGCATCCCGCACCCCCGCTGCGCCTTCCTGATCGAGACTTGCGAGGAGTCCGGCTCATTCGACCTCCCGCCATACTTGGACGCACTGAGCGAGGAACTAGGCGATCCTGACATGATCGTGGTCTTGGACAGTGGCGGCCCCGACTATGACCACGTTTGGATGACCGAGGCCCTCAGAGGACTGGTCTCAGGGACTCTCTCCGTCCGCGTTTCCCACGAGGGCATCCACTCGGGGACCTCAGGCGGCTCGATACCATCCTCGTTCAGGATTCAGAGAATGCTCCTTGACAGGGTGGAGGACTCCTCCACCGGAGAGGTCCTTATCCCAGAGATGCACGTCGAGATTGACGCCGATATTCGTGACAAGGCGGCGGCCCTGGCCGAGGTGGTCGGTGACAGCGTCTGGGAGCAACTCCCGACTGTCGACACCCTAGTCCGAGTCGCCGACTCAACCGAGGACATGATACTCGCGATGAACTGGCAGCCCACCTTGTCAATAATCGGTGCGGACGGCATGCCACCAGTCCAAGTAGCGGGCAACGTCCTGCGAACCAACACCGACCTGAAGCTCAGCTTCAGAATCCCACCCGGAGTCGATTCCGAGTCGGTCCTCGAGAGGGCCAAGCAGATCCTGGAGGCCGACCCGCCCTACGGGGCCGAGGTCACATTCTCCCCGGACTCCTGCGCTGACGGCTTCCACGCCCCACCACTCGGGGGTGCCGTCAGCAAGGCGATCAACGAGGCCTCGACGACACTCACCGGCCTGCCTCCGCTGGCGTCCTGGACAGGCGGTACAATTCCGTTCATGGCAATGATGCAGGGCAAGTATCCTGAAGCCACGTTCCTATGCACTGGCTCATCCGGGCCAGGAAACAACGCACACGGCCCCGACGAGAAACTGCATATCCCCTCCTCAAAGAGGCTCACTGCGGTGCTGTCTGCAACCGTAGCCGCAGTCTCCGGATGATGCCGGCTAACCCCGCGCCGGCATGAGATTAATTCCGCCGAGGTTAAAGCAGATGCACCGGTCGAGACCCTTGAGGGCTCGTATGAGTGATGATGAGGAAGGCACCATCACGCCTGAGACGCGTATCAACCAACTAGAGGGGAGACTGGCCGAGGAGACCGACCGCCTAGAGAAGCTGTACGTCGCTTACAAGAAGGCCGAGGAAGATCTCGAGGAGAGAAAAGCGATCATAGAGGTCCTCGAGAAGGAGGCCATCGACAAGGAGATCGACAAGGAGGGGCTGGAGTCCCTGCTCTCGGACAAGGAGGCGAAGATACACGACATCGAGGTCGAGGGAGCCAAGACCGCCAAGCGCGTCGAGCACCTGGAGCCCGAGCTCGAGAAGATGGAGGAGATGTACACCCGCGAATCAGCGCGCCTCGGACGGGTCTTCGAGCTGGCCGAGGAACTAGACGAGTCCAACCGGGTGGCCAACGCAGAGCTCGGGGCCCGCGACGACTGGTACGTCCAGCACATGCAGCTGTTCGAGGATCTGAGCGAGGCAATGGATACCCGTTACAGCATGATAGACAGGGCGGTCGAGGCGGCCAAGGATATCATGGACAAGTCAGAGACCTTCAAGGAGCGCATGGAAGAGGCGCTCGACTCGATCGTGGAAGAGGTCGAGGACCTCGTCGACGGCGATGACGAAGAGGGCACTGACGAGCCCGAAGCGGACGAGTCCTGATCACTTCGGCCGGTGCTTGAAGCAGTATTCGCTTCCTTCTTTCTGGGTCTTACGCCTGTTGCATCGCTCCCCGTTTGAATCTACATGCTGGCACAGCTTTTCCTTCATCCTCTCCCTCTTCTCGGTTTTCCTAGCGACCAACCTCAGCCTTTCCTCACGTAGTCGTTGCTGCATGTCAAGGGGGCCCCAAATATCCCTCCCTCCCGGTTGGACTCGCCAAAAACCTCTCTCCTTCCCAACATTCTTTCCAAGTGCATCACGCTCTCCGGGGCCTGCAAACCAGGTTGATCCGCATACTTTACAATGACCAACATTCGACACTCCACAGTAGTATACAGAGTGATATTTTGACTTCTGTACAGAGAACCCCCATTCCATTGCGAAATTGGAAAGGGCGAACTTTCCATCGGACAGGTCGCTGTCGGTACTACAAGTGGGACATTCTACCGCCAACCCCTCCTCGGCGACTTTGGAAAGCCCCAAGACGCTCTCTAACACCAACGGATCGATCTCCTTCTCGTTCAGGAGGACGCCATCGCACATACCGCATCTATGCAATTTCAACCTTGGCACGTACCACAACTTCTGACCGTCATCCGGGCATTGATAGGGATCGTGTTGCAGGTTGAGTATTTTCTCATTCCCTTCCTGCGGCCTGTGCGCGAAGCAGAAGTCGGAACGGCTGCCGGCCGGCCTCTTGCACGGATGGCCGGTGTCCTCCCTCACTCCGATGCACTTCTTGGCCATTCAATCACTCCGGTTGGTGCTTGTAGCAGTACTCGCTGTGTCGAAATGTTACCCTTCGACACTTCTTCCCATTCTTCTCATCGATATGCATGCAGTTGGTGTTCGCTGCTCTCCCAACCGACAACCGAGCCTCAGCACTCTCTGTTTCCAACCGGCCTATCTTCTCATCTTCTCCTTCGACCGAAGTGCTTTGTTTGACAGTATTCATTTCACGTGCATCGAACCAGAATGTGCCACAATCTCGACACCCATCGATTACCATCCGATCCCCTTTCGATTTGGAGGATTCAGCGGCTGCTGCTACCGCCACGAGTACGAGAGCACCCAGCAGGAGTCCAGCACCACCACCGCCGAGACCTCCAAGGTCGCCCAAGCCACCACCTCCACCTCACTCAGTGAGTTTGTAGGCCACTCTAATTTCTAGCATCAGAGCCTCGCACCTAGGGCACTTCAGCGAGCATTCTTCACCATTCTCAAGGAGATCTTTGAGGGTTCCAGCGTGCTTTGAAAGCTTATTCTCCACCGATTTGGCATCTAGCACCGTACCCCTGCATCATTGCCAAGCGTAGTACCCATTTTTGTATTCCAATCGGTAGGTGAGTTGGCCGCAGCCCCGGGGACACTGGAGCTTCTCGATGTCCCCAAGCTGGGTCCTGTGCCCCAAGCAGAAGAGCGCACCCGTCATTGCCTCTCTGACGCAGGGCACACCATCTCCCCTCATACCCATGCCGCTGCTACCGGTTGGGGCCGGAGT
>JAKUUO010000036.1 GCA_022448665.1 Candidatus Thalassarchaeum betae
TGAGATCGGTTTCGTGTTCCAACTGTTCAACCTCTTCCCGCACCTTACCATCATGGAGAACATCACCCTAGCCCCGATGAAGGTCAAGGGGATACCCAAGAGGGAAGCTGAGGACCAGGCGATGGTACTGCTTGAGAGGGTCGGAATCCCTGAGCAGGCCTACAAGTACCCGAGTGCGCTCTCCGGCGGACAGCAGCAGAGAGTGGCGATTGCCCGCGCTCTGGCGATGGACCCGAAGATAATGCTGTTCGACGAGCCGACATCGGCCCTCGACCCGGAGATGATCAAGGAGGTCCTGGACGTCATGATCGATCTCGCGAAGGAGGACGTTACGATGATCGTCGTGACGCACGAGATGGGGTTCGCAATGGCAGTCGCAGACCGCGTCATCCTGTTCGACGAGGGAGAGCTGGTCGAGCAGAACACCCCGGCCGAGTTCTTCGACAACCCGCAGCACAAGCGGACCAAGCTGTTCCTAGAGCAGATCCTGTAAACTTCCCCCTGATTCCGTCTGGCGGGGCGTTACCCTATTGAGCCGTCGTGGCCGGCCCTGTGCCATGGCCTGCCTCGATGGGTTGCCCAACAGCCTCGAGCCCACCTACGCCTGCGCCTCGGAATTAATGGAGACTGGACCGGTTTCTGCGCTGCTGATAATCGTCATCGGCATCCCTCTCATCAAGATCGCCAAGGGATACCTCAGGAAGTTGTTCGACAGGACCGAATTCGACGAGGGACTCGAGAATTTCATGTTCCGCATCGCAGGTGTTGCAATGTGGGCCCTCGTCATACTGACGGCCGCCAGCGAGCTCGGCATCAACGTCACCGGAATCGTTGCCGCGCTGGGTATCTTCGGCCTGGCAGTGGCCTTCGCCGCTCAAGACACGATGGAGAACGTCATCGCTGGCATCTTCATCATCGTCGACAGGCCCTTTCGGGAGGGCGAGCGCATCATGCTGCCCAAGAAACTCGGGGGAATCTACAGCAGTTGGGGAGATGTCAAGGAGATCGGCCTGCGCACCACCCACGTCCGCTCTACCGACGGGGTGATGCTGACAATCCCCAACAAGTTGCTGACAAAGGACGCCGTGGCGAACTTCAGCCACCGCAGCGACATGGAGCTGCGCGTACGCATACGACTGGGCGTTTCACCGACATGGAAAAACGTCACCAAGGCCGAGGAGATCGTCGAGGACATCGCTGCCAACCATCCCGACATCAGCCAGAAGCCAAAGGTACCGGAGGTTGTGCTGAGGGATTTCGGCGAGCACGAGGTAATCATGGAGGTTCGCTACTATGTCGACAACGCGAAGAAGATGCGCCCCTCGAAGTCGTTCTTCGTGACCGAGATACTGCGTCGATTCGAGGAGGGCGGAGTTAAGCTCTCAATCCCTGCGAGTATCCAGATGAACGCAGATGTGGACCTTGATGATCTAGGACTTTAGGGCTCGATCCAGTGAGCGACCCGATCGTGAATGGTCCTGCGAAAGGTCAGTAGTTGTAGGGTCGGGCCACTCAGATCCACGGTAACCCTAGCGCCCCTAGTGAAATGAGTCTCGTCCCAGCCATCACTGACGATGTAACCGCGGTGCATGTCGCTGGTCATCACCGTCGGCTGGCCGGTCCAGGCCCAGTACGAACCGTCGTCCGCGCGCTCAGCACGCGGCAGGTCCCTGGATGCGAACAGATACCGCTCGTTCACCTCGTCCATCGGGAAGGTGGCTCCCTCGATATTGACCACATGGCGAAACCACGCGCCCTGTCCGAGGAACGTCGAGAACAGACATCCCGATGACCGCTGGACAGTGTCAATATTTCCATGGCCCCCATCGGCTCCCCTCTCCAGCTTGTAAATCGATGGCTGGTACTGATGGGTGTTGGCGATGATGAGGTCGTTGAGCGCCGGGTCAGACAGGACCGTCTTGCCACTGGTGGTGACGATCTCGGCCTGTAGCCTCGGCAGGACGTTGACTATGCCAGTTCCATCCAGTGCCGAGCGAACGTCCTCGGCGAAGTGCTTCGTATCGCTCCCCATGTAGAAGCCATACGAACCATCCTCGTCATCGTCCTGAGGATGGCTGTTTACACCCATTACAGGGGTGTCCGAGTCTATCGAGTGGGCAATCGAAGTCAGGGTGCCGTCGCCGCCTAGGATGATGACGAGATCCCGGCCGACGAAATCCTCCCTGCTTACGGTCTCGCGGGCTTTGTACGAAATCGAGGTGCCTCTGTCGCGAACCAGTTCGTCCAGTGCGTCACGAACCGCGGCCAGAGCCTTGTCATGGACCTCCTCGAAGTTCTTCTTGTAGACCACGAGGACATTTGGGGGCATCGCGTCACGCTCCTTCGCAGGCTTTCCTCTGTGGGCGTCCCATATAGGCGCGACGCACAGTCCAACATGCGATTCCACTGACGGCTATCGCATAGGCTCATCACCCCCGCGCGCTCGCGGGAGGGCGTGAGAAACGCGATCTTGGCTGCACTGCTCATCCTCGCTCCGCTCTCAGGGGGGTGTCTTGAGGTCCCTCTGAACCCCTGCCCGGATGGTGATTGCTTCCCCTTGGATCAGTCCGCGCTGTCCGAGCTACTGTCGGCCCCGGGCGCCTTCGATGTCCTGTCTTATGCCGAGGACTTCGAGCGGCTGATGGTCGAGACCTTGACTGTCTACGACAATCAGGGCCAGAGAGGGGAGATGCAGTGGAGCGTGGCCAAGGATGACGATGCAGGGCTGCGCTCGATCGCGATGAGGCTAACCATCGGGACTACGACCATCGACACCGAGGTCATCGAAGGACAGGAGGTCACCAATGTCAGGATCGGCGGAGACTGGTACGAGGGCCGCGATGCGATACCGCAGTACGCGGACCCGTTCGAGGAGATAGCCGAACTCGCTTCAGAGCAGCCTGACGGCCTGTGGCCGCCGTTCGGCTTCGACACAGCCTCGATTGCGGACCTCGACTGGACCATCACCGGCGACCCCCTCTCCCTGCAGCAGGTCGCCTCTGCCTCCAATGAGACCCACACCATCATCATCGAGATGATAGGCGCGCCCCCGATGATTACCGGGATCGAGACCTACTCCGGGGATGACGAGCAGTTTACCCTCAGGGTCACGACCGGGGATGCTGTGAGCCTCGCTCTGCAGGAGGGTCTGCCGCGCACCCCGACCGGGTTCAGTCTCGAGTCCCCCTCTTTCCAAATGGGCGACGTCACGGTCTGGACAGGGGCGGTGCAAGAGGGGCTGACTGCGGAGGTCGACCCCGTCGAGTTGGAGTTCCACGGACTCTCCGGGGAAGCAGAGAACGCGACCTCCGTGGCTGTGATGAGGCTCGACGAGCAGTACTCCAACACCACTCTGGAAGACGGAACCTGGTGGGAGTTCTCGTGGTCAGACTACATTGCAGACGGCTATGTCTCGGGAGGGGATCTCTATCAGATTCGCACCAATGCTACCGGCGAGTTGAGCGTCGCTGTGTACGACCTCTGGGCCGAATCATGGACCGGCGGCTCGCTACCGGGCTCATGAGGGCCACGGCGTTGGATGAGTATCTTCAAACGCCTATCCAATGAGGCGTAGTCATGGCCGAGAGCAGTCATCCGCTGATGCGACTCCTCTCACAACTGAGGCACCATAGGGGCACTGTCCTGCTCGCCTCAATCTGCTCAATTCTGAACAAGGTATGGGACCTCGCCCCTCCCGTCCTGATAGGCATGGCCATCGACGTGGTCGCCACTCGGGAAGACTCATTCCTAGCTCAATTCGGCTATCCCGACGTATACGAACAACTCTACATTCTCACCGGCATCACTGTGGTGATTTGGGTCTTGGAATCAATTTTCCAGTACTTCTACGCCGTGCTGTGGCGCAACTTGGCCCAGACCGCCCAGCACGAGCTCCGAATGTCGGCCTACACCCACATCCAGGACCTCGAGATGGAGTGGTACTCCGAGCAGTCCACTGGAAGCCTGATGGCGATAATGAACGATGATGTCAACCAGCTCGAGCGCTTCCTCGACCAGGGTGCCACCGACCTGTTGCACGTCGCGACCACGATCATCGTCGTGGGCGCGATAATGATCTCAGTGGCACCCGAGGTCGCCCTGCTCGCGATACTGCCCGTGCCAATCATCGTCGGGGGCTCATTCATCTACCAGCGCAGGATAGCTGTGCGCTACACCAAGGTCAGAAGCAGGGTCGCAGATCTCAGCGCGCTTCTGAACAACAACCTGCACGGCATCACGACGATCAAGTCGTTCACAGCCGAGGAGCGTGAGGCAGAGCGAGTGGGCGATGCCTCGATGTCCTACAGAGAGGCCAACCGCGATGCCATCCGCCTCTCGGCTTCGTTCGTGCCAATCATCAGGATGGCGATCCTCTTCGCCTTCACTGCGAACATGCTGGTGGGCGGTTGGTACGCTCTTGACGGGCGAATCAGCCTCGGGGCCTACTCGGTCATCGTCTTCATCACCCAGAGGCTGCTGTGGCCGCTGACTAGGCTTGGCGAGACCTTCGATCTGTACCAGCGTGCGATGGCCTCAGTGACCCGAGTCCTCGACCTTCTCGACACCAAGATAGGGATTGTTGAGGGAGAAAAGAGACTCGAATCAGTGCGCGGCGAGATAGGTTTCAGCGGAGTCGGATTTTCCTACCCAGAAAGGGAGATCGTCCTCGAGGGAATCGACTTCGCAATCCCCGCGGGCAAGACGGTCGGACTTGTCGGCTCGACAGGCTCCGGCAAAACCACGCTCGTACGTCTGCTGCTGAGATTCCACGACCCAGACACGGGCACAGTAACTCTCGATGGCCACGACATCAGGGAACTGACGCTGCAGTCGCTACGCGGCTCAGTAGCGCTGGTGAGCCAGACCACGACGCTCTTCCCGGGCTCGGTTCGCGACAACGTGCGCTATGGCGATCCTGACGCCGATGAGGCAGCGGTCGTCGAGGCGGCTCGCGTAGCCGAGGCGCTCGGCTTCATCGAGGAGCTGCCCTACGGCTGGGAGACCGACATCGGCGAGGGCGGCCACAGGCTGTCCGGCGGCCAGCGACAGAGGATCGCCATAGCCAGAGCCGTTCTGAAGGACGCTCCGGTGCTGGTGCTCGACGAGGCCACCAGCAACGTCGACAACGAGACCGAGGCGGCGCTCAAGCGCTCGATCGAGACAATCTCGGAGGGACGCACCACGCTCATCATCGCGCATCGCCTCTCGACGGTTCGCAACGCGGACGTGATCGCCGTGATCGGCGATGGTCGCATATCGGAGACAGGCACCCACGAGGAGCTTCTGGAGAGCAGTGGACTATATTCGCGACTCTGGGCCGTGCAGACCGGGGAGGCGACGACATGACCGACGAGTTGAGCACACCCAACCTCACCAAGTTCGCAGAGATTGTGGGCTTTGAAGTGACCAAGTTCGGCGACGGCAGATGCACCGTCGAGGCTACCGTCGATGAACGGCACCTCAATCTCGGTGGTGTGGCACACGGCGGCCTGCACGCCACAATGCTGGACACATCGATGGGAGGTGCTCTGGTCTCGACCCTGCTGAAGGAGGAGTGGTGTGCAACCGCACAAATCGACATCTCCTACCTCAATGCCGCCTCCTTGGGATCCCACCTCACGGCGAATGGGAGCGTAGTCCGAAGGGGGCGCAATCTCGCTCACCTCGAGGGCGAACTAGTCTCAGAAGACGGCACCGTGATAGCCACGGCCAAGGGGACCTGGGCGGTCTGGCGCAAGCGTCCCTCTAGCCTCGGTGGCTCGTAGTCCCGCCGGGAACAGATTCATTTCCCACCACCTCTCCGTAGGGGACGATGGCACGCGTAGACTCGCTCATCTGGTTCATGGCCGGATTCGCCCAACTCTTCGTGGGCTCCTCTCTGGACTCCCAACTAATGGGTGCGATCCTCTCGGTCACAGGAGGGAGCTCCGTGTTGCTTGGGTTATACGCGCTGGTTTTCGTCGCAAGGCACCACAAGGAGTTCGAGGCGGCCTACAGCAAATTGGAGAAGACCACGATGACGAGGGACGATCAAGGTCGCATCCGCCGCATCGATGATGGCGACCAGGTGAAAAGGGCCGTATGGTACGCTGTTCCCATAATACTGACGTTCTTGGCGGCTCTCGGCTGGCTAGCTAACTAGGTGCTCGCATGTCAAAGGCCAGCAAAGGCCTCGAAGAGATGGTTGACCGGGTGGTGGATAACCCCGCCTACGACATGTTGGGGGGTTACCACATGTTCCTGCGCAGGGTGACCATACCGATCATTCTGATTCTGATAGCCATGATGGTGTACACCTTCCTGTCCGGGTACCTCTCCGACGACCTCAGTCTGATACTGACAGCTCTGGTGACGGGGCTGTCCATAGGGCCTATTTTCGGCTTGGAGCGGTATTTCGGAGAGCGAAGTCTCAGGAAATGAGCTCCCCTGACCGCCTTTATCGCTCAGTGCCGCCGAATGGGTAAAAGGGAAAGCCTCACCTTGTCGTCACCATGGGCCTGCTCGACTCGTTCGACATCTTCGAGTTGCTCGGCTTCGGAGAAGCCACCGGGCTGGAGCTGCTGTTCGCCGCCTCGGCCCTAGTGGGGGGCATACTCTTCCTGCTCTGGTTCGTCCTGATGATGGTCGGAGGATTCGCCGCCGATATCTTCGAGGGACTGCTCGGGATGGACGGCCTAGGCGACCTCGGTGCCGACGCCTCGTTCAAGGCGCTGACCTTCCAAGGACTGATGGCCTTCCTGATGTTCTTCGGCCTCGCCGGCCTGTATACCCTCAAGTCGACGGAGACCCAGACTCTGGCAATCGCCATCGGGGGTGCCGCCGGCTTCGCCTCGATGTACGGGACAGGAAAGCTGTTTCACCTCTTCGTCGGACTGCAGTCCGACGGAACCGTCGAGATATCGGAGGCCCTCGGGGCCACCGGCACCGTGTACCTGAGAATCCCAGAAAACGGGGCCGGGCAGGTGCAGGTCAACTTCGGCGGCAGCATGAGGACGATGAAAGCCAGGGCGCACGACGGCACCGGGATCGACGGCGGAGCGGTCATCGAGGTCCTCGAAATTATGGGCGATGTCCTCGTAGTAAAAAGAAAGTGAGAAACCCCCCAGAGTCGATTTTCGACTGATGCAGGGAAAGGCTTCATGACCACCTACGCCTTCATGGGGTTAGAGGCGATGTTGAATGGCTGAAGCTGGAGCACTTTTGACGACAATGATTTTTGCGGCTGTACTGGTACTCGTGGCTGTTGTGATTTTCTTCGCGCAGCGGTACAAGAGATGTCCACCCGACAAGGTGATGGTCATCTACGGACGGACCGACAAGGGGCGTCCTTCGAGGACGATACACGGCGGTGCCGCGCTGGTCTGGCCCTTGATTCAGGACTACGCGTACCTGCCTCTGACGCCGATTACCATCAACATCGACCTGAAGGACGCACTGTCCCTCCAGAACATCAGGATCAACGTACCCAGCACTTTCACCATCGGCATCAGCATCCAGGACAATATCATGCAGAATGCTGCACAGAGGCTCCTCGGCCTGAAGATGGATGACATCGAGAAGATGGCGGAGGAAATCATCCTCGGCCAGCTCCGTCTGACTGTCGCCTCAATGACCATCGAGCAGATCAACCAAGACCGCGACAATTTCCTTGAGCGCATCAACCACAACGTGGAGAAGGAGCTCGAGAAGGTCGGCCTGAAACTCATCAACGTGAACATCGTCGACATCACCGACCAGTCTGACTACATCGAGAGCATCGGCAAGAAGGCGGCTGCTACCGCAGTCGAGAATGCCCGAGTCGACGTCGCAGACGCCGAGCGCGACGGTGCTATCGGGGCTGCAAAGGCCGACAGGGCCAGGGAGATCGAGGTCGCTGAGAACATCGCCGAGGCAACCAAGGGCCGCAAGGCCGCGGAAGCCGACCAGCGCGTGTACGTGGAGAACCAGGAGGCACTGGCCATTTCCGGTGAGAACATCGCACAGGCCGAGATCGCCAATGCAAACGCCGACCTGACCGAAGCCAGAGCAGCCGCCAAGCAGAGAGCGGACGTCGCTACCGCTAAGGCAGAGGCCGTCATCCAGAAATCCGTCTACCTCGAAGAGGAGGCGCGCTTGGAAGCCTCCGAGATCGTTCGGGAGAACATCCAGAAGAAGCAGATCGAGATCGCTGCCGAGGCCGAGGCCGAGAGACAGCGTCGCGTCGCCCGTGGTGAGGCGGATGCAATCCTCTCCATCTACGAAGCGGAGGCCAATGGTATCCGGCAGGTGCTCGACGCGAAGGCGAAGGGCTACCAGAACCTCGTCGCCAGCACAGCCGGCGACCCGAAGGCCGCCGCGACTCTGCTGATGGTAGAGAAGATCGAGAGCATGGTCTCAGCACAGGTCGAGGCCATACGCAATCTCAAGATCGACAAGATCACCGTGTGGGACGGCGGCGGCAACGACGACGGCTCCTCAGCCACCAGCAACTTCGTGAGCAGCCTCGTACAGAGCCTGCCGCCGATTCACGACGTCGCGAAGATGGCCGGAGTGGATCTGCCGGACTACCTCGGATCATTGTCAGAAGACGATGACGGCGAGTGAGTGACTGTCCCTCCGGGACAGTCACGCTCATGAGGCGGCCCGCGATGGGCCTTGCATGGAGCGCGAGGATGTCGTCGTAGTTGGTGGGGCACGCACGCCGTTCTGCGAGTGGCTGGGCGGCAAGCGCGGAGACGGAGAGACGGGGGGCCGTCTGGCTTCAATGACAGCCGAGGACCTCGGATCGATAGCCATCCGAGCCGCACTCAAGATAACCGGGACCGACCCGTCCTCAGTCGACCACGTGGTGATGGGTCACGCGCTACAGACCTCGAGTCAGGCGATCTACGGGGCCCGTCATGCCGGCCTCAAGGCCGGAATCCCCCAGACAGTCCCGATGCTGACGCTGAACAGACTGTGCGGCAGCGGTGCCCAGTCCATCATCAGCGGCGCTCAGATGATCATGCTCGGCGAGGCCGAGGTCGTTGTGGCCGGAGGGATGGAGAACCTCTCCCAAGCCCCTCACGTCCTTCGCGGCATACGTGACTCGCACAAGTTAGGAAGACCGCCTCAGGAGGGGTACGAGATACCCAAGGACATGGAGGATTACTTCTTCACCAACTTAATCGACAACATCTGCGGCTCATTCATGGCCCAGACCAGCGATGAGTTGTGCCATCGACTCGAGGTCGTACGTGAGCAGGCCGATGAATTCGCAGCGCTGAGCCACCAGAGGACCGAGCGCAGCATCGACTCAGGAATGTTCGAGAACGAAATAGTGGCAGTCGAGACTCCCGATGGCATCGTCACCGCAGCCGACGAGGATCATTTCGTCCGTGGCACCTCCGAGGCTTCGCTGTCTGGGCTGCGCCCGCACTTCGGCCCCAATTCACTTGTTACTGCGGGCAACGCCTCTGGTGTCGTGGATGGCGCGGCAGCCGTCGTCATCAAGTCCGCCAGCAGGGCTGCAGCCGATGGCGACGAGCCGCTGGCCCGGATTGTCGATTGGGGGATAGTCGGCCTCGAGCCGGCCATCATGGCCTACGGTCCGGTGCCCAGCAGCCGGCTCGCGCTCGATAGGGCCGGACTCTCGGTCGGCGACATCGACAGGTGGGAGATCAACGAGGCCTTCGCCGGCCAAGCCGTAGCCTGCATACAGGAGCTCGGCATCGATGTCGACAGGGTCAACGTCAATGGGGGGGCGATCGGACTCGGACACCCCCTGGCGGCCACTGGGACGAGACTCATTCTGACGCTGGCGCATGAACTCAAGCGCAGTGGTGGGCGTTACGGCATTGCCACCGCGTGCATCGGCGGCGGTCAGGGAATCGCGGTCATAATCGAGTCAGTTTGACTTGTTTTTCCTTGTTTTCGCCGTAGGAGAGGTTATCCCTCATCGTGNGCAGCAAAGAACNTGGTACCCATGAATGAACACATNGTGACCGAACACATCGAAGGAACAGGACACGCAGGCAGGAAACGCAGCCTGGTGAAGACCCTGTCATGGAGGACCATCGCGACCACGGACACCATCTTGATCGCCAGACTCATCACCGGAAGCTGGACTGTTGGTTTTGGGATTGCCACCATAGAGGTGTTTACTAAGATGATACTGTACTATCTGCACGAGCGAGGTTGGAGCTCTTTGGATTGGGGCCTAGAGGACGTCGATGTAGATGCACGGGCCCTGGAACTTCGCCCCGTTCATTGAGATGCCCAGAGAGTGCTTCCTGATGGAGCCCACTGGGCGGAGCATTGAGTCGGAAGAAATCCCCGCTACAGTCCGAGCGTACGGAAAATGTCATTCTCTTGGTCGGGCGACCGTTCAGGTTAATTGGGATGTCAATGCCGCTCCTCCCTGTTAGCATGGGGGAGCCTCGCTCTATGAGCTTCGTGAAGGCGTTATGGCCCGTGCTGTTGTTCATAGGCCGATAGGCTCGACGGGGTGATTTGGATGGATTCACAAAAACGCACCATCGTTAAGGCTCTCCTGTGGAGGTTCATTGCGAGTGGCACAACAGTAGTTGTTGTGTTTGCATTGTCGGGAAATATTGCATTGGGATTGTCGGCTGCGGCAATAGGCATCCCTCTCAAACTGTTCATGTATTATCTCTATGAGCGATTCTGGATGACGTCGATTGAATGGGGAAAGATCTCAGACGATTCCCCCGAACTCAAAGCCCAGGCCGTTTCGACAGGTGCTTCGAGCAGACCGAGAGGCGCTTTGCCTCAGCAGGCACGCAGCCCGTGACCGGCCAACGCTCACTCAGGCATGAACCAGTGCTCTTTCCTAGGTGGCAACGGTCTCTTCATCCACAGCGGACGACGCTCACCTCTCGGATGGGTCTCGCGCTGCTTGGCCATCTCGTTCCAGCGCTTGTAGTACTCGAATGACTTGTTGGTGTCCACTTCTACATCCCCGTACTTCTCATCGGGTCCCGGGCGGCTCAATCGCACCTTCTGCAGCCAGCAGTGGGCGCCGCTAATCGGGTCCGGTTGCACTGCGTGCGTGATGTTCTGGTGAACCCCCCCATCCCTCCACCAGATTCTGTTCGTGTCGGGGTCGTCAGACTTCCAGGGCTCTACGCCAGAGACCGTCCTCATCCGCATCCTCCCTCCTCCTAGATTCTCGATAGCGACCTCGTTGGTCAGGAAGCGGTTACCACGGTCCTGACTGCGCCTCCAGCGTCCGATGTGATGAGAGCATCCAACAACTCCCGGCTTGATGCCCTCGGTGACCCAGACCTTGTCCACGAACCATCCGATCTCGGTCTCGATCTTGAGCAGGTCGCCTTCGGACACTCCGAGTTTGGCGGCGTCCTTCGGATGGATCCATATCGGGTTGCGATGGGCGATCTCGACCAGCCACTTGGCGTTGGCGGAGCGTGAGTGGATGTGCTGAGGCAAGCGGAAGTTGGGCAGTAGGCAGTACTCGTCCTCGCCCTGCAGGTTGTCCGGATGGACATGGCTGCGGATTCGGTAGTGCGGGATGGCGTGTTCGGGATAGCCGAACTCGATCATGGTCTGCGAGTACAGTTCCTGCTTGCCGCTCGGTGTCGGCCAGCCCTCCTCCTCGTGTTTCGAGTAGGTCGCATCCTCAATCAGGAAGGCACCATGCTTGCGCATGTATCCGAGCGCGTCCAGACCCTCTTCGGCAGCTGCCTCAGGCAGCCCGGGGACGCGCTCGAAGGTGTACTGGTAGTATTCGTCGATGGTTATCCGCTCGCCTTCGCGATACGGGCTCATGAAGTGCTCGCGGATGCCCATCGTGCCGTCGTCGATGCGCCACGACAACTCGTTCCAGAACTCGTCCTCCTCCCAGACCTCGCCTGGATTGACCTCGTGCGTGAATTCGACCTCGCGTCCCTCGCGTCGGGCGTACTCGCGCAGCACTGGCTGGCGGAACGCCACCCACTTGCCAGCCGAGGTCGCGTAGGAGTTGATGTCGTGCCGCTCGGAGGCGTGACCCATGGGCAGCACGTAGTCAGCGAAGAAGGCGGTTTCGTTCCAGGTCGGCGTCAGGGCGATGTGGCATCCGATCGCCTCCTCGTTCTCCAGCATCTCGATCCACGAGAAGCCGTCGGGGTAGGTCCACACCGGGTTGAAGACGCG